>JACDBJ010000368.1 GCA_013695005.1 Pseudonocardiales bacterium | reverse complement strand
GTGGGCGGGTCCCGCAACTGGGACTACCGCTACACGTGGATTCGAGACGCCAGCCTGACGCTGGAGGCGTTGTGGGTCGCGGCTTGCCCCGACGAGGCGCACGCCTTCTTCGCGTTCATGACCGGCGCCGCGGCGACGTCGCTACAGCGCGGCAGCGATCTGCAGATCATGTTCGGGATCGGCGGCGAGCGGGACCTGACCGAACGGTCCCTGCCGCACCTGCGCGGATGGCGCGACAGCGCACCGGTGCGCGTCGGCAACGGGGCGTGGGACCAACGCCAGCTCGACGTGTACGGCGAGCTGCTCGGCGCGGCCCACCGGCTGGTCGACCAGCTCAACCCCGACCACCCCGGCGCCGCCGCCTGGCGGGAGTTCCTCCTCGCCTGCGCGGACGCCGCCGCGGCGCGCTGGCGGGAGACCGACCAGGGCATCTGGGAGGTGCGCGGCGAGCCGCGGCAGTTCCTGTACTCCAAGCTGATGTGCTGGGTGGCACTGGATCGCGCGATCGCGCTGGCCGACGTGTTACGCGCCGGCGACCGGGTGGAGCGCTGGCGGGCCACGGCGGCGGAGATCCGCGAGTCGATCCTGACGCAGGGCTGGAGCGACGAGGCGAAGTCGTTCAGCCAGTCGTTCGGCTCGACCGACCTGGATGCCTCCAACCTGATGATGGCGATCGTCGGGTTCCTGCCCGCCGACGACCCCCGCATGCTTGCCACGATCGACGCGGTGGCCGACCGGCTGACCGACGACCGCGGCCTCGTCTACCGCTACCGCGCGGCGGGCGGCAACGGGCAGGACGAGGTCGACGGCCTCCAGGGATCCGAGGGAACCTTTCTGCTCTGCACCTTCTGGTTGGCCCAGGCGCTCGCGATGTCCGGGCAGGTCGACAGGGCACGGGCGGTCTTCGAGCGGGCGGTGGCGTATGTCAACGATGTCGGCCTACTCGCCGAGGAGGTCGACGAGACGACCGGCGAGCTGCTGGGCAACTTCCCGCAGGCGTTCAGCCACATCGGCCTGGTCAATGCCGCCTGGGCGATCGCCGAAACCCAACGGCTGGCGGCCGGCGCCATGGGGTGACCGGACTCCCGGCCGTTTCGAGGACTGGCCGGCTAGCCTGGCCGGCGTGACCGGGGCCGCGGCAGCGAGCGGCGGGAGCCTGCTCGCGGCCGAGGTCGACGAGACGCCCATCGTCGCGACACTGCCGGCCGGCGATGAAGCTGCGTTCCGAGACCTCGTCACGCGGTACCACGCGCCCCTCGTCCGACTGAGCGCGCCGAGCGCGGACACCGGATCGCGCAAGCCCAGCTCGGGCATCGCGCTGGCCGGGAACGTCTGCCCCGGCACCGACCCCACGCGCACCAGCCGACGCTGCGCCCCGGGCAGGCTGTCGATCTGACCCTGAAACACGGCCTGCACAGTGGTGGGCAGCGTCGCCGGGTACGCCCCACCGTCGTACCGCCATCCCTGCGGTTCCCGGCGCAGCGCGCCGGAGTGTGTCCAGGACCGCAGCACCTCCTCGAGGAACAGCGGGTTCCCCCCGCTGGACACCACGAGTGCGGCGCGCACCGCGGGCGGCAGCGTGCCGACCCCGACCAGGGCGTCCACCAACGTCGCCGTCGCGTCGGGTTCCAGCGGGGCGAGCTGCAGGGTCTCGTCCGCCCCGAGGGTCGCCGCGGGTACCCGCGTCAGCACCTCGGACCTCGCGGTGAGCAGCACGAGCCGGCCTGTCCCGCGCGCTGCATGGCTGACGAATGCGAGCAGGTCCCCACCGGCCAGGTGCAGATCCTCCAGCACCCACACGGGGATCCGGCCCGCCGGCGCTCAAGCCTCCAGGACGGTGAGCCAGGAGCTGAACAGGTCGGCCCGTGGATCTGTGAGCGGCTCCTCGGCCAGCAGCGGCAGCACGTGCCGCACGGCAACCTCGTCGCGCAGCCCCACCGTGCCGCCGCGGGCGAGCCGGTCGAGCACCAGTTCCCCCGTCGCCCCGGGACCCAACGCGGCGCGCAGCAACTGGGCGACCGCGCCGTACCCGATCCCTGCCCTGGCCGTCCACACCTGGTGCCCGGCCGCCCGTGCCCGGACCGCGAGCTCCTCGACGAGCCGCGACTTACCGGCGCCCCGGCGGTGCGATGACCAGCCAGGACGCGCCCGGCCAGCCCGGCCTCCAGACCGGCCAGCTCGACGTCCCGGCCGATGGTCGACACGACGGGCACGTCGAGTGCGGCCGTGCGGCGGGGCTGCGCGCTCGGGCCGAGGACCGCCACGCGGCGACCGGCTCGGTATGCCCTTCAGCGCGGGCGTCCCGGCCGGTTCGAGGACGAACATGGTTTCGGCGGCGAGCGCGGTCGGCGCGCCGACCAGCACCGTGCCCGGTTCCGCAACGGACTGCAGCCTGGCCGCGACGTTCATCGTGTCCCCGGTGAGACGCCAACGGTCGTTGCGCTCGTCGAGGTAGGTCACGACGACCTCGCCGGTGTGCACCCCCGACCCGCACCCGCAGCGCTTCGGGCTGCAACGGCAGGCTCGCGGCGAGGCCGGCCACGGCGTCGACGATCTCGACGACGGCGCGCACCGCGCCGACAGCGTCGTCGTCCGTGCCGGACGGGACCCCGAAGACGCCGACGACGGCGTCGCCGATGTACTTCTCGACCCGCCCGCCGTTGCGGCCGATGGCGTCAGCGGCGTGCGCGAAGTAGGCGTCCTGGACGGTGGCCACGTCCTCGGGGTCCGGCGCCTCGGCGAGCCCCGTGAAGCCGACCAGGTCGGCGAACAGCACCGTGATCACGCGGCGCTCGGCGGTCACGGTGCCGTGTCGCAGCCCGTCGGTTGCCATCTCCCGGGGAGCGTAAAGACGGGGCAGGCCTTCTGGGCCCGAACTCCCGAACGTGACCCGAAGTGCAAAGTAGCGGGGCCGAGCTTCAGGTCTCCGGTGTCGCCGACCCCTCGAAGTGGCCGGGGTTGATGTTGGCGAGTTCTGACCGCACCTCCGGGTGCGCGCATCAGGTCCTGCGGGCTTTGGCCAGGGTGGCGGCGGCCCGGTCGAAGGCCCGGATCTTG
>JACDBJ010000364.1 GCA_013695005.1 Pseudonocardiales bacterium | reverse complement strand
GGGTAGGCGCCGCCACCCTGCGGCATCACGCCGATGCGGGCCCGCAGCGCGTCCGACGCACCTGTCGGGTCGGCCCCGAGGACCTCGATGCTGCCGCCGTCGGCCTTCAGCAGGCCCTGGCAGAGCTGCACGGTGGTGGTCTTGCCCGCGCCGTTCGGGCCGAGCAGCGCGAGCACCTGGCCGTGGTCCAGCCGCAGGTCCAGCCCGTCCACGGCGGTGACGCGGCCGTAGCGTTTGACCAGGTCGCGCACCTGAACGGCCGGCCGGCCGGGGGCGAAGCTCACGCAGGTGAGTCTAGGTGCGACACCACGGGCGGGCGCGGCGCGGGGATCAGCCGATAGACGAAGGCCAGCGCCACGATCAGGATCACCGCAGCCGCCACGATCGCGAGCGGCAGCTGGAACGAGCGGAAGGCGAAGTCGGCCCCGGTGGGTGGCACGAGCAGCGCGATGATCGCCGATGCGCCCACGGCGGCGCGCCGGTAGCGGGGCCAGCCGGCGGTCGCGGCCAACGGGATCGCCGCCCACAGCAGGTACCACGGGTGCACCACGGGCCCGAGCAGCACGACGGCGCCGAGGCCCATGCCGAGCCCGGTGAGCGGGTCGACCCGGCCGCGCAGAGTGGCCAGCAGCAGCCACAGGACGACCGCCGCCGCCACCGCGCCGCCGATGGCACGGGTCAACGCCAGCACCTGGTCGGTGTGGTCGCCGAGGCCGGCGACGATGCCGATGCCGCCGCCGAGCTGGCCCAGGTCGGTGGTCAGCGACATCCAGCTCCGGATGAGGTTGGCCGTGCCGAGGGTGCCGATCCAGCCGAAGCCCAGCCCGCTGACCAGCCCCAGGAACGCCAGCACCGACACGGCTATCCCGCCGAGCAGCCCGGTGGCCTTGGCCACGTCGCGTGGACGCCCGCCCCACTCGCGGGCCATGTGCATGCCCAGGAACCCCAGGGCGAGCATCGACGGCAGCTTCACCGCGGCGGACAGCGTGATCACGATCGCGCCCAGCAGCCAAGACCTGGACAACCCGAGCTCGAGGCCGACCAGCATCAGGCCGAGCATCAGGGCCTCGGTGTGCGCGCCGCTCACGAGGTGGAACAGCACGAGCGGGTTGGCCGCGCCGAGCCAGAGCGCGGCGCTTGGATCGACGCCGAAGCGGCGGGCGAGCCGGGGCAGCGCCCAGACCATCAGCCCGAGCCCGACCACCGCGAGGAACCGGTGCGCGAACACGGCCGCGACGACGTCGTCGCCGGTCAAGCCTGTGATCACGCGGCCGAGCATCAGGAACAGCGGCCCGTACGGGGCGGGGGTGTCGCGCCAGATGGTCGGGATGCTCAGCGTCAGCGGGTCGTCGAGGCCCAGCGCCGGCCCCGGGCCCACCTCGTACGGGTCCAGCCCGCGGGCGGCGATTGCACTCTGTGCGATGTAGCTGTAGACGTCGCGGCTGAACATCGGGGGAGCGAGCGCGAGCGGCAGCGCCCACAGCGCGATCGTCCGGGTCAGCTGGCCGACCGGCAAGCCGGGTCCTTCCGGCCCGCGGCGCAGCAGCCGGCCGAGCCACAGCCACGCCAGGACGAGCATCACCATGCCGGCGTAGGTCACCGCGATCGAGAGCGTGACCGTGCGGGGCGGCAGGCTCAGTACCCGCAGGCCGAACAGCGGATTCGGTACGGGGAGCGCGCCGGCGCCGAGGGCGCCCAGCGCCATCAGCAATGCGCCGGTCGTGCCGAAGCGCCGGACGGCCTTGCTGAAGTCGAGGGGGATCGTGGACGGCCCGAGCGGAGGCTCCACGGATCGGGAGATCCGGCCCAAACGAGGCGCCGCCATGGTGGCTGAGCGTAGCCGCGGCTGAACCGCGCCTATGCGCTGGCTGGGGGCCAGCGTCGTGGGCGCCGTCCGTCGAGCTCTGCCTGGCCTGGGTTAGGTGAAGATGCTGACGCCGCCCGGTCCGATGAGCAGGCCGACGATGATCAACACGATGCCCCAGATCAGCTCACGACGCAGTAGCGCGACCACGCCCGCAACGACAAGTACCACCGCGATGATCCACAGTAAGGTTGCCATGAGGCGGCATTCCCCATTGGGCTACCGTGAATCGGGCCGTTCGAGTGATCCATACGGCCATCCGGCCGCAGGCAAGGCGGCCGGCCACCGCGAACCGACGGGGACCGAACGGGGAACCGACGGGCGCGATGGCGCACCCAACCCATAGGCTGGCCAACCGTGAACTGGACCGTGGACGTACCGGTCGACGACCTCCCTGAGCTGCCCCCGTTGCCGCCGGACCTGCGTGCCCGGCTGGACGACGCGCTGGCTCGGCCTGCGGCGCAGCAGCCGGACTGGCCGAACCCCGAGCAGGTCGGCGACGTGCGCCGGCTGCTGGAGGCCGTCCCGCCGGTGACGCTGCCCCGTGAGGTCGACCGGCTGCGCGACCGGCTGGCCGCCGTGGCCCGCGGCGAGGCGTTCATGATCCAGGGCGGCGACTGCGCGGAGACCTTCGCAGACAACACCGAGCCGCGGATCCGCGGCAACATCCGCACCCTGCTGCAGATGGCCGTGGTGCTGACCTACGGCGCGAGCATGCCGGTGGTGAAGGTCGGGCGGATCTGCGGGCAGTACGCCAAGCCACGCAGCGCGCCGCTGGACGCGTTGGGGCTGCCGTCCTACCGCGGCGACATCATCAACTCCATCGTCGCGACACCCGAGGCCCGGGTGCCCGACCCCGGCCGGATGATCAGGGCGTATGCGAACGCAGGCGCGGCGATGAACCTGGTCCGGGCGCTGACCGCGACCGGCGGGATGGCCGATCTGCACGCGGTGAACGACTGGAACAAGGACTTCGTCCTGAACTCACGCGCCGGCGAGCGCTACGACGCGGTCGCCAAGGAGATCGACCGTGGGCTGCGCTTCATGATGGCCTGCGGCGTGGACGACACCAGCCTGCACGCGGTCGAGTACTACGCCAGCCACGAGGCGCTGCTGCTGGACTACGAGCGGGCGATGCTGCGGCTGGACACCACCGGGGAGGACCCGCGGCTGTACGCGCTGTCCGGGCACATGGTCTGGATCGGTGAGCGCACCCGGCAGCTGGACGGCGCGCACATCGCCTTCGCCGAGCTGCTGGCCAACCCGATCGGACTCAAGCTCGGGCCGAACACCACCCCGGAGCAGGCCGTCGAGTACGTGGAGCGGCTCGACCCCGGAGCCACGCCGGGCCGGCTCACGCTGATCAGCCGGATGGGCAACCAGAAGGTGCGTGACACGCTGCCGGCCATCATCGAGAAGGTCACCGCGTCCGGGCACCCCGTGATCTGGCAGTGCGACCCCATGCACGGCAACACGGTGGAGTCGATCAGTGGCTACAAGACGCGGCACTTCGACCGGATCGTCGACGAGGTGCAGGGCTTCTTCGAGGTGCACAACTCGCTGGGCACCCACCCCGGCGGCATCCACGTGGAGATCACCGGGGAGGACGTCACCGAGTGTCTCGGCGGCGCGCAGGACATCTCCGACGCGGACCTGTCCGGGCGCTACGAGACGGCGTGCGACCCGCGGCTGAACACCCAGCAGGCGCTCGAGCTGGCGTTCCTGGTCGCGGAGATGCTGCGCGGCTGACCGGAACCGCTAGAGCGCGGTCAGCGTGACCGTGCTGCCCGGTTCCACCATCTCGCCGGGTCCCGGGTCCTGCGCGGCCACCCGGCCGTTGCGGTCACCGAAGATCGACTGCACCTCCGACTTGAGCCCCAACCGCTCCAGCTCGCGTTCGGCCTGGTTGACGGTGCGCCCGATCAGCAGCGGCACCTGCACCTGCTTCGGCGGCGGGCCTCGGCTGAGCACCACCGTCACCTGCGCGTTCACCCGCAGCTCGGCGTTCGCGGCCGGGTCGGTGCGCACCACGGCTCCGCTGGACACCGTGTCGCTGTACTCGTCGCGTGCGCTGTCGAACCTGGGGGACAGGCTGGCATCCCCGACGATCTGGGCGGCCGTGTCCCGCGCGGTGCCTGGGTCGATCTTCGGCACCCGCGGCCGACCGGCGGACACGACGAGGCTGACCTCGGTGCCGCGCACGACGCGGGCGTCCGGCTCCGGGTCGGCGGAGATCACCACGCCGGAGGCCACTGTGTCGTGGCGGGCCTGGCTGAGCTTCGGGGCGAGCCCTGCGTCGGCCAGCGCGGTCTGTGCGGACACCTGGTCCAGACCTACGACCTGCGGCATCGACGTCCAGCGGCCGGTGCCGAGCCACCACGCTGTGATGGCGATCAGCAACCCCACGAGCGCCAGGCCCGTCGTCCAGCCGACAAACAGCCGCCGGCTGCGCCGCCGTTGCTGCAGGTGCGGGGGCAGCGCCTGCGCGGACAGCTCGCGCTTCCGAGGCGTCGGCCCGGGCGGCCCCTGCGGCCAGCCGGGAGG
>JACDBJ010000357.1 GCA_013695005.1 Pseudonocardiales bacterium | reverse complement strand
GTGGCAGGCGCCGACGCCGTGCGCCGACTGGGACGTGCGGACCCTGGTCAACCACATCGTCAACGAGGAGCTCTGGGTGCCCGAGCTGCTGGGCGGGAAGACCGTGGACGAGGTCGGCGACCGGTTCGACGGCGACCTGCTCGGCAATGACCCGGTCGCCGCCTGGGAGTCGGCGGCAGCCCGGGCGTTGCAGGAGGTGGAGGCCGACGGCGCCATGGAGCGGACGACTCACCTGTCCTTCGGCGACTTCCCCGGCTCGGAGTACACCCTGCAGATCTTCGCCGACCATCTCGTACACGGCTGGGACCTCGCCGTCGGCATCGGCGCCGACACCAAGCTCGACCCCGAGCTGGTGCAGGCCGCCATCGCCTGGTTCGAGCCGGTGGAGCCGGCGTACCGGGAGATGGGCGCGATCGGCGAGCGGCCGCCCATCCCGGCCGACGCCGACCCGCAGACCACGCTGCTCGCCATGTTCGGGCGCCGCCAGTAGCGGTTCAACGCGCCGCCGTCTGCTCGTAGTGCACGTCGCTGGGTCCGAGCACCTGCCCGCAGCGGGTGCAACGCAGCTCCTGCTCGATCTCCCCGGCCGGGGTGCGGTCGTCGCGCTCGACCGGACGGGCAGCCCATCCGCTACCTTGCCGAGCCACCGTCGCGGGTCGACACCGTCAGTGCGGCCGTGCGACACGGCGACGATCTATACGTCAGCACCTGACCGGCGACGCGATCCTGCAGCTTCGCCTGAACAGCTGAAGTGCATCAGCGGCGGTAGCCGGCCATCTGCTCGAGGCGCTGGATGCGGTCGGCCATCGGCGGGTGGGTGGAGAACATCCGCGACAGCCCCTCGCCCGGCCGGAACGGGTTGGCGATCATCAGGTGTGCCTGCGCGGTGAGCTGTGGGTCCGCCGGAAGCGGCGCCAGCTGCGTGCCGCGGTCCAGCTTGCGCAGCGCCGAGGCGAGCGCGAGTGGGTCGCCGGACAGGCCCGCGCCGCTGGCGTCGGCCTGATACTCCCGCGAACGGCTGACGGCCATCTGCACGATGCCGGCCGCGATCGGCCCGAGTATGGCGATCATGATCAGCGCAAGCGGGTTCGGCCGGTCCTCGTCGCCGCCGCCGAAGATCGAGGCGAACATCGCCATATTGGCCAGGAAGCTGACCATGCCGGCCAGCGCGCCGGCGACGCAGCTGATCAGGATGTCGCGGTTGTAGACGTGGGACAGCTCATGGCCGAGCACTGCGCGCAGCTCGCGCTCGCTGAGCATGTCGAGGATTCCGGTGGTCGCACACACCGCGGCGTGCCGCGGGCTGCGGCCGGTGGCAAAGGCGTTCGGGGCGGCCGTCGGGCTGACGTAGAGCCTCGGCATGGGCTGGTGCGCGGAGGTGGCCAGCTCCCGCACCATCCGGTACATCGCCGGCTGTTCGGCCTCGGTGACCGGCCGAGCATGCATGGCCCGCAGCGCGATCTTGTCCGAGTTGAAGTAGGCGTAAGCGTTCATGGCGAGCGCCACGACGACCGCGATGATCAATCCGGTTTGGCCGAAGAACGACCCCACCAGCACAACGAGTGCACTCATGCCGCCGAGCAGCAGAGCGGTCTTCAATCCGTTCACATGTGACATAACGAGTGGCGTGGTGTCGGTGTTCCGGCAGGTACCTGTGCGACGGGCAGGATGTGCGCCATGACGACCTCCGAGTCCCGCGCTGGGTACACCGCCGAGATCCGTGTCGAACGCATCGGCAGCGTCGCCGTGCTCACGGTGTCCAACCCGGCGCGGCGTAATGCGCTGACCAGAAGCTTGGCGGTGGAACTTGCGGCGGCGGTGCAACGCTGCGAGGCCGACGACGGCATCGGAGCGCTGGTGGTGACCGGCGACCCACCGGCGTTCTGTGCGGGCGGGGACCCCGCCGAGATCGCCAGCGGTGGCGAGCCTGCTCTGCGGGAGGTCTACGCGGGGTTCCTGGCGGTGGCCCAGTGCGCGCTGCCGACGGTGGCTGCCGTGAACGGGGTCGCGGTGGGCGCGGGGCTGAACCTGGCGCTGGCGTGCGACGTCCGGCTGGCCGGCCCGGAGGCCCGGTTCGACGCGCGCTTCCTGCAGCTCGGGCTGCACCCCGGTGGCGGGTATACCTGGATGGCCCAGCGGGCGCTGGGCCCGCAGGGTGCGGCGGCGCTGACGTTGTTCGGCGAGGTGCTCGACGCGGCTGAGGCGGAGCGCAGCGGCCTGGTGTGGCGGCAGGCTGCGGACGTGGTGCCTGCCGCCGTCGAGCTGGCTGCGCGGGCCGCGGCGGCGCCTCGCGAGCTGGCATTGACGACCAAGCGAACGCTCTCGCTGGCTGCGGGCGAGGCGACGCACGCCGAGATCATCGAGGTGGAGCTGCGGGAGCAGATCGCGTCGCTGACCACACCCGAGTTCGCCGCGCGGCTTGCGGAGCTGCGCCGGCGGTGAGTCCTCAGCGGCGCCGTTGGCTCCACGGGGTGAAGCCGGCGCGCTCGGCGTCCTCGGTGGTGCGGAACCACACATCGGCCCGGGTTCGGATGTAGAACGGCGAGTCCGGCGTGTGGAAACGCCGCGACCCTTCGTTGCCCTTGATCGTGTACTCCTCCGACGGCGGTGAGCCGTTCGGTCCTGGCGGCGCCGAGTTGGGGTAGGCGTTCGCCGGTTGGGGCGCGACGGTCGGAGCGCCAACCTGTGGCTGGGCGACCGCGTCAGCGAGCGCGAGGGGCGGGGCCTGGTTCCAGCCCTGCGCCGACATGGCCGGGTCGGTGGCC
>JACDBJ010000353.1 GCA_013695005.1 Pseudonocardiales bacterium | reverse complement strand
CTGCTGCACCGCCCGCGCAACATCACCGACAACGCCACCCCGGCCGGGGCGTCGGCGCTGGCGGGGGCGCTGCTGTCGGCGTCCGTGCTCACAACCCCCGATCGCGCCGGCCGCTACCGGCAGGCCGCCGACGAGGCGGTGCGCGCCGTCGGCGGGTTGGCCGAGCACCCCAACGCCGCAGGTCACTGGCTCGCCGTGGCCGAAGCGGCGGTACACGGCCCGCTCCAGGTCGCCGTCGTGGGCAAGCCCGACGACCCGGTCCGCGCCGCTCTGCTTACTTACACGCAGCACCTGGCGCCCGGCGGCGCGGTCGTCGTCAGCGGCGAGCCGGACCAGCCGGGCGTTCCGCTCTTGGCCGAGCGTCCGTTGGTCGCCGGTGCGGCCGCGGTGTACGTGTGCCACGGGTTCGTCTGTGACCGCCCGGTGAGCAGCGAGGAGGAGCTCGCCCTGGCCCTGCGCTGAAGCCGTTGCGGGTTGAGCTAGCACTTAACGCCGTACTCGTGTAATGCTGTAATCAGCAGTGCGAGCTACGGAGGTAATCCCAATGACGGGGCGCATGCATAGAGGTTGGCCAGGAGCGGGTAGGGGACACGGCGGCGGTGGTCGCGGTCGTGGTGGCTGGCAGCAGGCCGACCTGCCGCCCGCGGACGACGCGCAGGCGTGGCTACGCGGCCGGCTGCCCGACGAGTGGTTCACCGGGCCCGCCGAGGTCAGCGTGGACCGCGAGGAGATCCTCATCGTCGGCGAGCTGCCGGCGCTCGAGGGCGATTTCTCCGACGACGACACCGGCCGCGCCGACCGCGCCGCCGCCGTGGCAGGGCGGATCAGCCGCTTCCGCGAGTCGACCCGAGACGAGCGCATCGAGATCGCCCGCCAGGCCGAGCACCGCTACCGCCGCAAGGTGGCCTGGGGCGCCCGCCTGGACGGCACCGAGGAGCTGTTCACCACGCTGTCCGCGCCGGTGATGACCCGGCTTCGTCAGCCGGAGCGGATCGTGCTCGACACGCTCGTCGACGCCGGCGTCGCGCGCTCGCGCTCCGATGCGCTGGCCTGGGCCGTCAAGCTCGTCGGCCAGCACGCCGAGGAGTGGTTGGGCGAGCTGCGAGAGGCCATGGCCAAGGTCGACGACCTGCGCACCCAGGGACCTGTCACCGACGCCGACGAGGCCTGAGCCAGCTGCCACTCGTGTGGCACAACATCCGCTGAGCGGAAGAAAAGCCACACGAGTGCCGGAGTGGCACTGGTGCGGCGCGCTACTGGAGTACGACGAGCCAGACGGCGACGTAGTGGCAGGTGGCCGCGAGCGCCGTGGCCGCGTGGAAGAACTCGTGGTAGCCGAACGTCTGCGGCCAGCCTCGCGGCCGTTGCAGCGCGTATCCCACCGCGCCGGCGGTGTAGAGGCCACCGCCGACCAGCAGGAGCACCAGCGCGACCACGCCGGCCCTGGCCAGCAGGTCCGGCAGGACGAACGCGGCAACCCATCCCAGCGCGAGGTAGATCGGGACGCCCAGCCAGCGTGACGCCCGTGGCCACCCCAGCTTGAGCGCCACCCCGATCAGCGCTCCGGTCCACACCACGGCGAGCACGATCGCGCCGGTCCGCGGGCTCATCGCGAGCACGGCGGCGGGCGTGTAGGTGCCGGCGATGAACAGGAAGATCATCGAGTGGTCGAGGCGACGCATCAGCGCGCGCGACGTCGGTGTCGGCCAAGTCCGGCGGTGGTAGAGGGCGCTGACTCCGAACATGCCGACCACCGTCACGCCGTAGACCGCGGTGGCCAGCGCCGCCTGCGTGGAGACCGTCGCGGCTGCCAGCACCAACGTCGTGCAGGCCACCACCGAGATCGCGAACGACCACAGGTGGATCCAGCCGCGTAGCCGCGGGCGTTGCGGGAGTGCGAGGGCCTCGGCGTCTGCGACGATCGCGGCGCTCACGCCCGTGGACCCTACGGCAACCTCGCGCCTTGCTGGGACGACGCCGACGGAGGTCACAATGCGGCGCGTAGGCTCCGCGTCCGTGGGCTTGCGCAACCTGGTCTACTCCGCCTACGAGCGCAGGCTGCGTCGCCAGCTCGTGGAGACCGAGCGGCCACGGCACGTCGGGGTCATCCTCGACGGCAACCGCCGCTGGGCCAAGGAAGCCGGGTTCTCCGTCGACGCCGGTCACCGGGTGGGTGCGGCCAGGATCAGCGACCTGCTCGGCTGGTGTCGGGTGGCCGGCGTCGAGGTCGTGACGCTCTTCCTGCTGTCCACCGACAACCTTGCGCGGCCGTCCGCAGAGCTCAGGGCGTTGCTGGCGATCATCGTCGACGTCGTCGAGGAGCTGGCCGGGCCGGACACGCCGTGGCGGGTGCGGGTGGTCGGTGCGCTGGACCTGCTACCGGCCGACGCCGCTAGCCGGCTCGCGGCCGCCGCGATCAGCACCCAGCGGCGCGACGGCATGGAGGTCAACGTCGCGGTCGGCTACGGCGGTCGTCGGGAGATCGCCGACGCGGTCCGCAAGCTGCTGCTCAGCCACGCCGAGACCGGGTCGACGATCGAGGAGCTGGCGGAGGTGCTGGACGTCGATCACATCGCGGAGCACCTTTACACCTCTGGCCAGCCTGATCCCGACCTGGTCATCCGCACGTCGGGTGAGCAACGGCTCTCCGGATTCCTGTTGTGGCAGTCGGCGAACTCGGAGTTCTGGTTCTGCGAGGCCTATTGGCCGGAGTTCCGCAGGGTCGACTTCCTGCGCGCGTTGCGCGACTACGGACACCGGCACCGCCGTTTCGGATCCTGAGCTAGACCGTATAGAGGCCTGGCGCCCCACTCGTACGTTGGTGCGCGTCACCGCCGCAGTCGGTGGCG
>JACDBJ010000346.1 GCA_013695005.1 Pseudonocardiales bacterium | reverse complement strand
CCGGCGCCGGCTCGGTGAGCTCGGACAGCGAGCCCCAGCTGCGGCAGTGCGGGCAGCGTCCGACCCACTTCGCGACCTCGTGCCCGCACTCCGCGCAGACGTACCCCACGGCGGTAGACCGCTGGGTGCGGCTGCGTGCGGTCACCGCGGACTCCTCAGCGCTCCGGAACCGCCGGACTCGTCGGCGGGGTTGCCCACCGGTAGCTGGAGGCGAAGCGCGCCGGCCTTCTCGAACACCAGCACGACCTCATAGGCGAGTCCAGGCTTCACGCCCTGCCTGAGGTTGAACATGATCAGCTGTACCTGGTTGGTGTCCGGCAGAGCAACGCTCGCGGAGTCGCGCAGGTTGCCCACGGCGAGGGCGTGCTTGGACGGCAGGCTGGTGTCGCCGAGGATGAGCACCGAGGTCGCCACCGGGCTCGACGCCGACACGAGCCGGTCCGCCGCGTTGCCTTCGTTGATGATGGCCATCCTCAGCGGCGCGTCGCTGCCGGGTGGGTATGCCGATCCCTCGCCCGGCGCGCCCGCGAACTCGATCTGCGCGTTGCGGACCACGATACTGCCGATTCGGGCGGATGCCCCGTTGACGCCTGCGACCTGGCTGCTGGTCTGGGTGATCTGCCCGGCGCTGCAGCCGGTCAGAGCCAGTACGGCGCCGAGGAACGCGACGCCCGCGGCCAGCGCGACAAGTCGGATGGCGCTGGGTTGCGCGGTGCGGATCACGTCGTGGCGTCCTTCCCTGCTGGGAGTTGGGGCCGGGGAGCGGCGTGCGAGCGTTTGGCCTGGCTCGGAGCCTATCTGCGGCGTTGACAGCGCACCCAACGTGCCCGCATTTGGTCCCGATGACCACTGGGAGCACGGAATGATCCTGATGTCAACACCCTGACCTGCGAGGACGGGGTGAGCCGGGCGGCAGGTTGTCATTGAGCCGTGTTAGCCTTGGTATACCGAAAGGGGCTAGAGACAACATGGTTTTCAAGGTCGGAGAGACCGTCGTCTACCCACACCACGGTGCCGCTTTCATCGAAGCGATCGAGACTCGGACGATCAAGGGCGAAGAGCGCAAGTACCTCGTCCTCAAGGTCGCGCAGGGTGATCTGACCGTACGCGTACCCGCTGACAACGCCGAGGTCGTCGGCGTTCGGGACGTTGTCGGGCAGGAAGGCCTCGACCGGGTTTTCGAAGTGCTTCGCGCGCCGCACACCGAGGAGCCGACGAACTGGTCTCGACGTTATAAGGCCAATCTTGAGAAGCTCGCATCCGGGGATGTGAACAAGGTCGCCGAGGTCGTTCGCGATCTCTGGCGGCGCGAAAAGGATCGGGGCCTGTCCGCGGGCGAGAAGCGAATGCTGGCCAAGGCCCGGCAGATACTGGTCAGCGAGCTGGCGCTGGCCGAGGGCACCGACGAGGAACGCGCCGAGATTCTGCTCGACGAGATCCTGGCCACCGCCTCCTGACCCTCCTTGCGGCCGGCCGGTAATACGGTGACCGTGATCGCGTTAGTCCCCGCCGCTGGCGCTGGGACGCGGCTCGCTGCTGCGCAGCCCAAGGCGTTCGTGGAGCTGGCTGGCGTGCCGCTGGTGGTTCGCGCCGTGCGCGGGTTGCTGGAGTCGGGCGTGGTGGACGCTGTTGTCGTCGCGGTCCCTGCTGAGGCTGTGTCCACGTCGTCGGCGCTGCTGACCGGGCTGGGCAAGTCGGTCGCTGTGGTCGCCGGCGGTGCCGACCGGACGGCGTCCGTGCGTTGCGCGCTTGCCGAAGCGGTCCGGCTGCACGGCGACGCCGAGGTGTTCCTCGTGCACGACGCCGCCCGCGTGCTGGTTCCTTCCGAGGTCGTGCGTTCGGTCGTCGACGCCGTTCGGGGTGGGAGGGCAGCGGTCGTGCCCGTGCTGCCGTTGGCCGACACCGTCAAGGAGCTGGACGCCGACGGCCGGGTCGTGGCCACGCCGGACCGCGCAACGCTCCGGGCGGTGCAGACGCCGCAGGGCTTCGCTGCGGACGTGCTCGTCCGGGCCTATGAGGGTGTGGACGGTGGCTCGCCTGTAACCGACGACGCCGGGCTGGTCGAGGCGCTCGGCGTCACGGTGCACACGGTGGCGGGGCACCAGCTTGCCTTCAAGGTCACCACCGCTTTGGATCTTGCGATGGCCGAGCTGTTGCTCGAGGAGAGGCCGTGAGGGTCGGCCTAGGCAGCGACGTGCACGCTGTTCTCGCTGGCCGGGAGTGCTGGATGGCCGGACTGTTCTGGCCAGGGGTCGACGGCTGTGCGGGGCACTCCGACGGCGACGTCGCGGCGCACGCTCTGTGCGACGCGCTGCTGTCTGCTGGTGGGCTCGGCGATCTCGGTGCGGTCTTCGGCACGGACGATCCGCGGTGGGTGGAAGCTCATGGCGTCGAGTTCCTGGCGCACGTTCGTGAGCTGCTCGCCGCGGGTGGATGGGCGGTGGTCAACGCCTCGGTGCAGGTGATCGGGGTGGCGCCGCGGATCGGTACGCGGCGCGACGAGGCGCAGCAGGTGCTGTCTGACGCCGTGGGGGCGCCGGTGTCGGTGTCCGGGACGACGACCGACGGGCTGGGCCTCACGGGCCGCGGCGAGGGCGTCGCGGCGATCGCCGTCGCGCTGCTCGAACCTGCGCGCGTCACCCAGTGATCGTCACGAGTGGACATCCCGCCGCGCTATCCGCGGTTCGTTGTCCACTCGCAGCGATCACCCGCTCTTGTCGGCCGGAAGACATCTAGCGGTAGACCTCGCCGCGTGGAGCCACGTTCACCACGACCACCAGGACCCGTCCGTCGTCGATCTCATAGACGATCCGGTAGCTGCCTACCCGCACCCGCCAGGCTGGTGGATCGAACGCCGTCAGCTTGACTGCACCCGGCGGCCGCGGGTCTTCGGCCAGGTCCCGGATTGCGGCAACCACTTTGCGATAGGCGAACGGGTCGCCCTGGCGAAGCCTGCGCAGGCCTCGTTCAGCTCGCCGCTGGACGCTGACCTGGTACATCAGCATCGTCGGCCTCGATCGACGCGAACAGCTGCTCGGCCGGGACGCCGCCACCGGCGCCAGCGCGGTGCTCGAGGACGGCGGTGCGGTCCTCCAGCTCCTCGAGCATGAGCTGCAGCTCGTTCCAGCGCTCGACGTTGACCACCACGGCAACAGGGCGTCCGCGCTCGGTGACCACGATCGTGTCGTCGCCGAGGTCGGCGAGCTCGGCGCGAATGCGATCCCGAAGATCGGTCTTGGAGATGATCCGGGAAGCCATGGGCCAAAGTGTACGCTCTAGCGTACGGATGAGGCGGTGGCGAGCATCGGCGTCAGGCCGTGGATCTCGCGTTGGATCAGGTCTGCATGGCCGGGCATCACCACGACGTGCTCGCCGCGGTGGGCGATGATGTAGCGGCCAGCTGCAGTGTCGAGGACGTGGACCATCGGCTCGCCGGGTGCCGCGCAGATCTCGGTGATCAGCTTTGGTCGAATCGTCAGTGCAGCGGCGATGAGGCGTGCGTCGGCGTGGTGCACCTGGCGGTCGGACAGCGCCTTCGCCATGGCGGCCGGTGATCCGTTGGCGACATCTCGGGCGGCGGTGATCAGCTGGCGCGGGGCGGTCGCTGAGCGCGGCCCGGGCGCTGGGGCTGCGGGACCCAGGAGCGCGGCTAGTTCGGCGGCGATGCCGGTCGGACGGACCGGGGTGAGCTCCAGGCCGCTCGCGTCGAGCTCGGCGAGGACCGCGCGGCCGCCTTCGGACGCGGCGACGACATGACGGTCTCGCCGCGCGGCGACGTCACCCTGCGAGAAGTAGACGATCGTTCCTGGCCGGTCGAGCAGATGAAACGCGTCCCATACGAAGCGGTCCAGTCCGTCGTCATCGAGCAGCCCGATGTCCTGTGCCTGCTCCAGCCCGCGGGAGAGTAACGCGCGGCGTTCCGCGCCGGTGCGGCCGTGGACAGGCAGCGTGAGCGTCAACGGCAGGGCGACGCCGAGGTGGTGTGCGATGGCGTCCGCGGCGAGCGGGGGGATCGTCGACGTGCTCATCGCGCATCCCAGTGGTCGGTGGCCTCGATGACTGGCGGAGCGTGTGGCTGCATCGGCCCGAAGGCAGCCTCCGGATCGTCCTCCAGCAGCCACGGCGGTCGGCGGCGTTCCTCGTCGCCACGTCGACCACCGGCCCCGGCGCCCATCGGGAAGAACGGCATGCCTGAGGTGCCAGCTCGACCCGCGGCAGGTGCACCTCGCGCTGCCGAGCCTTCGGCTGCGCCACCTGTCGCTGCGCCCCCTGCGCCCAGCCTTGAGCCAGGCCCGAGGGTGCTGCCCGAGCTGCGGGATCCACCGGCGGCCGGGCCTCCGCCACCCCACGCACCCGGAACAGCCGGCCTCGGCCGCAACGGCGTCAACCCTGG
>JACDBJ010000318.1 GCA_013695005.1 Pseudonocardiales bacterium | reverse complement strand
GCGATCTCCTCCACCGTGTAGAACGCGGGCCTTTGTCAATGGCCAAGTTGTGGTCCCCGCTGGTGGCCAAGTAAAAGTCCCCACCCTTCGGGTTGATCAGCGTTTCTTCGTGGTGGTGCCTCCCTTGGCTCTGGCTTCGCGCATGCGGTAGGACTCGCCGTCGGTGATGACGGTGTTGGCGTGGTGCAGCAGCCGGTCGAGCAGGCTGACGGCGGTGGTGTGTTCGGGCAGGAACCGGCCCCAGGACTCGAATGGCCAGTGGCTGGCGATGCCCAGTGCCCGGCGTTCGTAGGCGGCGGCGACGACGCGGAACAGCAGCTGCGCGCCGGTGTCGTCCAGCGGCGCGAACCCGACCTCGTCAATCAAGATCACGTCGTTGCGGAGCAGGGTGTCGATCACTCGTCCGACGCTGTTGTCGGCGAGTCCGCGGTAGAGGGTCTCGACGAGCTCGGCGGCGGTGAAGTAGCGGACCCGGTGCCCGGCGTGGACGGCGGCGACGCCGAGGGCGACGAGCAGGTGAGACTTGCCGGTGCCGGCCGGGCCGACCAGGCAGAGGTTCTCCTTCGCGGTGATCCACTCCAGGCTGGCGAGGTAGTCGAAGCTCGCGTTGGATACCGAGGACACTGTGAGGTCGAACTCGTCGAGAGTCTTGATCACCGGGAACGCGGCACTCTTTAGGCGGGTGCGGGCGTTGGAGGCGTCGCGGGCGGCGATCTCGGCCTCGACCAGGGTGCGCAGCAGCTCCTCCGGCGCCCAGCGTTGGGTCTTGGCCGTGAGGAGCAACTCCGGGGCGAGCGTGCGCATCGCGGCCAGCTTCAACCGGCGTAGCCCGTCGACGAGGTCGGGCGCCAGGACCGGCGCAGCGCCGCTCATCGGGCACCGCCGGTGGTGGTGGCCTCGATCGCGTAGTCGGCCAGCGAGCGGACCGGGACGACGGGCAGCTCGAGTACCAGCGCGTCACCGGCTGCCCTCGGTTCGGCTATGCCGGTGCCGGCGGAGAGGATGGAACGGACATCGGCGGCGCGCCAGCGGCCGAACGCGACCGCCCTGCTCAGCGCTTCTAGGAACGCGGTGTCGCCGTGCGCAGCGTGCAGCTGGTTCAGCTCGGCCAGCTCGGGCCCGAGGCGGGTGTTGCCGGCCGCGGCGGCACCGGTGATGAACGCCTCGGCGACCGGCCCCAACGCGCAGAACTGTTTCTCTGCAAGGGTTCTGGGTCGGACCGCCCGCCGCGGTGCCGGACGCGGACCTCCGTAGTGATCATCGCGGACCGAGGCTCCACCGGGTGCGACAAGGCCGTGTTCGGCGACCACCTCACCGGCGACGGTCATGATGATCAACGCCCGGTCGGACTCGACGCGCAGCCGCACCCGCGCACCGATCAGCCGGGTCGGAACCGAGTAGCGCGCCGAGGCGAACCGGACACAGGAGAGCCGGTCGACCTTGCGGGTCACCACCCGCCCGATGCTGGCCCGAAGTGATGGCAACGGCGCGAGCAGCTCCCGCTCGATGATCAGCCGCTCGACCGGCACCGCGCAGATCTCGCTGTGCACCGCGGCGTTCACCTCCACGCACCACGCCGCGGCGGCGACATTAGCCGCCGACAGATCACCGAACGCCTCGCCTGACGCGTCGACTCCGGGGATCATCAGGTCGGTGTTGGCGTAGCCGACCAGGTTCTCCACGATCCCCTTCGACTGCGGGTCGTTCGCCTCGCAGAAGTCGGGTTTGAACCCGTAGTGCGCCGCGAAGCGCACGTAGTCACCGGTCGGGACGACGACGTTGGCGACGACACCGCCCTTCAGGCAACCCATCCGGTCAGCGAGCACCGTGCCCGGGACACCACCCAGGGTCTCGAAGCACTCCGCGAGTAGCGCCATCGTCGTCTCAGCGCGCTCGTCGACGGCGAAGCGCACGAACCGGACCCGGCACCAGGCCAGCACCGCGCAGAACACGTGCAGCCCGCCCAGCACCCCCCAGTCGATGACCAGATGCTCACCCGGCGACCACACCGCCGGACGCCGCCCACGATGGTTCTCCTTGCGCCACAAGGTTTTCCGCTCCGCCACGAGGCGTCGGAAGTTGCGGCCCGACCCGGCGTAACCAGCCGCCTGCGCCGCCGGCAGCAGCCGCTTGGCAGTGATCTTGCCCTTGGTCTTCTCGATCCGCTCGACCACCAGATCGGTGACCGCGTCGTAGTTGTGCTCGCGCGCCACCCGCACCGGCATACCGACCGACTCGTGCCCGGCGACCACCCGCTTCACCGTCTTCGGTGTGGTGCCGCTGATCGCAGCAGCCCCACGATAGGTGCCCACCTCGCGGTAGGCGGAAATGATGTCCATCGTTCCCTCGCTGTCTTCAATGGAAGCTCCCTGGGCGGTGCGGTGACTGGCAGACACCGCCACCGTCACCGCCCAGGCCTCACGCTTCCGGCCAACACGACGAACGAAGAGTGGGGACTTTTTCTTGGCCACCAGCGAGGACCTCGACTTGGCCACTACCGGGGACTTTTCCATGGCCACGGACAAGGGAGACACTGGTGCGGTCCCGCGATCTATGACGTTAGGGCTGCGGGCAGTCGAGTCGGAAGGATGTTGCTGAAGGTTGCGCGTTCTGGACG
>JACDBJ010000561.1 GCA_013695005.1 Pseudonocardiales bacterium | reverse complement strand
GGAACCACCAGCCAGCCGGGCACGAGGACCAACCAGTCGGCGTCGACGCCCGGGTGCGGCTCGTAGGGCGCTGCGGCCCCGAATGGCATCCACTGCGAGGCCAGCACTGCTCCCGCGACGCCGAGGCTGGCCCCGACGAGCGCTGCGAAGCTCGGCCCGACGGCCGCGCGGTGGCCGACTGGCGCGGAGTCATGCCGACGCCGCGCAGCAGGCGCAGCTCGGGTACCGAGCCGGCGGCGTAGCGGACGACGGACTGCCCGACGAGCGCGATCGCGGCAACCAGCGCGGCAAGACCGAAGGCAAGCAGCGCGACCGCCTCGAAGCGCACGACGTCGTGGGCGTGCCGGTCCTTCGCCGGGCCGGTGACGCTGATGTCCTCCCGTCGGTGACCCGCGCGAGCTCGGGACGGAACTCCGGAATCGCTGCCGTCCCGCCGCGCAGGCGTACCAGTCCCAGGTAGTCCGAGGTCAGCTCGTCGCCAAGCATGTTGGGCTTGAACTGGTTGAACAGCGCGACCGAGGGCAGGATCCGGCCAGGGCCGCCAAGCTCGTCGGCGAAGAAGAAGGACCTGACGACACCGACCACGCGCACGGTCAGGCTCGGACCGTCCGCGACCGGTGGTAGCTGGAAGACGCCCGCCGGATCGATGGTCTCCGGCCGGTACAGACCGAACTCCCTGGTGTCGCCCACGGTCAGCCCGTTGAGCTCGGCGTAGCGAGCGGTCACGACGGCCTCGTCCGGCTTGCTCGGGTCAGCGAGGCGGCCGGCCAGTACGACCGGTCGGTCCACGGCCTGCATGGCCTGGTCATCGGCCGGTATCACGTAGATGGTCTCGGCCGGATCTCCGACCCCGTTGATCGTGTATCGGCCGGTGGCGAGTAACCCGAGCCCCTCGACCTGCGGCAACGCCCGCACGGCATCCCACTCGAAACCGGGCTCGAACGGCGTCACCGCCGCGTGGGCCGGCAGCGTCTCGGCGAGCAGCCGATCGACCGACGAGTCCCCACGGCGCGCGCCTGCCGCCGCCGTCAGCACGGTGCCGGTGGCGATCGCGATGAGCAGCATCAGCACCAGCAAGATCGCCGACGTCGGGCCTGGGGCGTACGTCGGTGAGCTCTCGCTGCTGGACAAGGGGGAGCGGAGCGCCACCGTGACCGCGGACACGCCGATGACCTTGCTCGTCCTGTCGCCGCGCGAGTTCGCCTCGCTGCTCGACCAGGTGCCGAGCATGGCGATCAAGCTGCTGCGGGTGCTGGCGGGGCGGGTTCGCGAGCTCGACAAGCAGGCCTACGGCTGAGGCCTGTCCGGCCCGCGCCGTCGCCGGGTCCTGGATCGCTCGTTGACAGCCGGCGCAGCCAGCCTGGCCTTAGTCGGGACGTCCAGCCCCAAGATCAACGGGACGCTGCTGCTGTCCGCCGCCACCTTCGACAGCACTGACGTCCCTTTCACGCGTCGAGGCTCCGCAGCCAGTCGAGCACCGTCGCGTGCAGCGCGGCGACGTCCGTGTCGCCAGCGACGGCCACCGTCGCAGCCGACGGCGACCGGGCGACAACCGTCGCGCCGCGAGCCGGCCCAACATCTCACACGACCGGCAGGGCCACCGGCGTCGTGCCGAGCGTGCCCGACAGCGCCGACACCAGCACCGCCACCGCGTCGTGCAGCGCGCCGAAGTCTTGACTCATTCCAGAAAATGCGGGAAGGTGACCGCAGCATGGCACCTGTCTCTGTCGACCCGGACGGCGCAGCGCTACAGGCACTGCGTGCGGTCGGACTACGCGTGACCACCCCGCGCAGGGCCGTCGTCGCATGGCTGGCAGAGCACCCCCACTCCACCGCAGACGCGGTCGGCTCAGGCGTGCGGGAGCAGCTGGACTCGGTGTCTACGCAGGCCATCTACGACGTCCTCGCGGCGTGCACCTACGCCGGGCTGCTGCGCCGCATCGAGCCTGCGGGCCACCCCGCCCGGTACGAGCGGCGCGCAGGCGACAACCACCACCATCTGGTCTGCCGCGGGTGCGGCCGTACCGAGGACGTGGACTGCGTGGTCGGCGCCCGCCCCTGCCTGAAGCCCGTTGACGACCACGGGTTCGCGCTCGACGAGGCCGAGGTCCTGTTCTGGGGCCTGTGCCCAACCTGCTTGGCCGCGGCGCGTGCCGCGGGCGAAGTCCACCACCACGAGGAGACAGTGCAGTGACCGACGTACAGCCCAAGCCGACCACGACGGACGCCGGGAACCCGGTCGCAAGCGACGAGCACTCGCTGACCGTAGGCGCGGACGGCCCGATTCTGCTCCAGGACCATTACCTCATCGAGCAGATGGCGAACTTCAACCGCGAGCGCATCGCGGAGCGCCAGCCGCACGCGAAGGGTGGTGGGGCGTTCGGCCACTTCGAGGTCACCAACGATGTCAGCCAGTACACCAAGGCGGCGGTCTTCCAGCCGGGCGCCAAGACCGACACGTTGATCCGCTTCTCCACGGTCGCCGGCGAGCGGGGCAGCCCCGACACCTGGCGCGACCCGCGCGGCTTCTCGTTGAAGTTCTACACATCGCAGGGCAACTACGACATGGTCGGGAACAACACCCCGGTGTTCTTCGTCCGCGACCCAATGAAGTTCCAGCATTTCATCCGCAGCCAGAAGCGCCGCTCAGACAGCAACCTGCGCGACCACGACATGCAGTGGGATTTCTGGACGCTCTCGCCTGAGTCGGCGCACCAGGTGACGTGGCTGATGGGCGACCGCGGCATCCCGCGCACCTGGCGGCACATGAACGGCTACAGCAGCCACACCTACATGTGGGTCAACGCAGCGGGCGAGAAGTTCTGGGTCAAGTACCACTTCAAGACCGACCAGGGCATCGAGTTCTTCACGCAGGACGAGGGCGACCAGATGGCCGCCGCGGACACCGACTACCACACCCGTGATCTCTACGAGCACATCGAGGGCGGCGAGTTCCCGAGCTGGACGCTGAAGATGCAGATCATGCCGTTCGAGGAGGCCAAGACCTACCGGTTCAACCCGTTCGACCTGACCAAGGTCTGGCCGCACGGTGACTACCCGCTTGTCGACGTCGGCCGGCTGACCCTGGACCGCAACCCGACCGACTACCACACCGAGATCGAGCAGGCGGCGTTCGAGCCGAACAACCTGGTCCCCGGTATCGGCCTGAGCCCGGACAAGATGTTGCTGGCCCGCGGGTTCTCCTACGCCGACGCGCACCGCGCCCGGCTCGGCGTCAACTACAAGCAGATCCCGGTGAACGCCGCGACCGCGCCCGTGAACAGCTACACGAAGGACGGCCTGATGCGGGTCAACAACGTCACCGACCCGGTGTACGCGCCGAACTCCTACGGTGGCCCGAAGGCCGACCCGAGCCTGACCGACGACTCCGGTCTCTGGTACGCCGACGGAGAGATGGTGCGCACGGCGTACACGCTTCGCCAGGACGACGACGACTGGGGCCAGGCCGGCACCATGGTCCGCGAGGTGCTCGACGACGACGCCCGCGCCCGGTTGGTGGACAACATCGTCGGCCACCTGCTCAACGCGGTCAGCGAGCCGATCCTGCAGCGTGCCTTCGAGTACTGGCGCAACGTGGACAAGAACCTCGGCGACAAGATCGAGGCCGGCGTCCGCGCCAAGCAGGACGAGAAGGACCCGAAGGCTGCGCAGTCGAACCCGCCGCGGGAGTCCATGCAGGCGAAGGCCTGATCCAGCGGGCACCCCGCTCTGGCTCAGCGCGGCGCTAGAGCGGGGTGACGTAGGCGCCGGAGATGCCGCCGTCCACCAGGAACGTCGATGCGGTGATGAACGACGCGTCGTCGCTGGCCAGGAACGCGACGGCGGCGGCGATCTCCGCCGGCTCCGCGAAGCGCCCCATCGGCACGTGGATCAGCCTGCGCTGCGCCCGTTCCGGGTCGGCCGCGAACAGGTCGCGTAGCAGCGGCGTGTCGACCGGCCCGGGGCACAGGGCGTTGACCCGGATGCCCTCGCGTGCGAACTGCACGCCGAGCTCGCGCGACATGGCGAGCACGCCGCCCTTGGACGCGGTGTAGGTGATCTGCGAGGTCGCCGCGCCAAGCACCGCGACGAACGACGCGGTGTTGATGATCGAGCCCTTGCCCTGGCGTTGCATGTACGGGATCGCGGACTTGCAGCACAGGTATACCGAGCTCAGGTTGACCTCCTGCACGCGCCGCCATGCGTCTAAACCGGTCACCAGGATCGAGTCGTCCTCCGGCGGGGAGATGCCGGCGTTGTTGAAGGCGACGTCGACGGAGCCGTAGCGCTCGTGCGTCGCGGCGAACAGGTGCTCGACGTCGGCCTCGCTGGTGACGTCGGTGGGCACGAAGAGCCCGTCGATCTCGTCGGCTGCCGCCTTGCCCGCGACGGCGTCGACGTCCGCGACCACCACGGAGGCTCCCTCGGCGGCCAGCCGGCGCACGCTGGCCAACCCGATGCCGCTGCCGCCGCCGGTGACTACCGCGACCCGACCCTGCAGGCGGGCGGTCATGGCTGCTCCGTGGCGATGAAGACGTTCTTCGTCTCGGTGAACGCGTCCAGCGCGTCCGGCCCGAGCTCGCGGCCGAGCCCGGACTGCTTGAAGCCGCCGAACGGGGTGGAGTAGCGCACCGACGAGTGCGAGTTCACCGACAGGTTGCCGGTCTCCAGCGCCCGCGCCACCCGGAACGCCCGCCCGACGTCGCGCGTCCAGATCGAGCCGGCGAGGCCGTATGAGCTGGCGTTGGCCATCCGGATCGCGTCCGCCTCGTCATCGAACGGTGCGACGGCCACCACCGGCCCGAAGATCTCCTCGGTCCACGTCGGGTCGTCGGCGCCGACCGGGGCGAGCACCGTTGGCGGGAACCAGAACCCCGGGCCGTCGGGGCAGCTGCCGCGGAACGCCACCGCGACGTCGTCGGTGACGTACGAGGCGACCCGCTCGCGCTGACCTGCGGAGATCAGTGGTCCCATCTCCGTCTTCTCCTCGCCGGGGTCGCCGACGCGGACGCCCCGCACCGCGGGCTCCAGCAGCTGCATGAACTCGTCGAACACGCCGCGCGCGACCAGGATCCGTGACCGGGCGCAGCAGTCCTGCCCCGCGTTGTCGAACACCGCATAGGGCGCACTGGCGGCGGCCCGCTCAAGGTCGGCGTCGGCGAAGACGATATTGGCGCTCTTCCCGCCGAGCTCCAGCGTCACCCGCTTGACCTGCTCGGCGCAGCCCGCCAGGATCCGCTTCCCGACCTCGGTCGAGCCGGTGAACACGATCTTGCCGACGGCCGGGTGGGTGATCAGCCGATCGCCGACCACCGAGCCCTCACCGGCTACCACCTGGAACACCCCGTCGGGGACGCCGGCCTCGCGGGCCAGCTCGGCCAGCCGCAGCGCGGTCAGCGGGGTGAGCGTTGCCGGTTTGAGCAGCACCGTGTTGCCGGCCGCCAGCGCCGGCGCGAACCCCCACGCCGCGATCGGCATCGGGAAGTTCCACGGCGCGATCACGCCGACTACGCCGATCGGCTCCGCGAAGGTCATGTCGACCCCGCCCGCGACCGGGATCTGGCGGCCGAAGAGCCGCTCCGGCGCGGCCGAGTAGTAGTCGAGCAGGTCGCGGACGTTGCCGGCTTCCCAACGGGCGTTGCCGATCGTGTGCCCGGTGTTCTCGACCTCCAGGCGGGCCAGGTTCTCCCGGTCCGCGTCCACGGCCTCGGCGAAACGCCGCAGCAGCCGGGCCCGGTCGGCCGGGGTCACCGCCCGCCATGCCGGACCGGCCGCGACCGCTCGGGCGACGGCCGCGTCGGCGTCCTCGACAGTGGCGAGCGCCACCCGCTGCACCACCCGCTCGGTCGCGGGGTTGATCAGGTCAACGCTGGTCAACGCGGTACCGCGGCCTCGACGCGGGCTGCGTCGACAAGTGCGGTGAACAGCCGCATGTCGGTGGCGTCCTGCTCGGGATGCCACTGCACGGCGAGCCCGAAGCGCGGTCCGGTCAGTTCGACGGCCTCCACGCTGCCGTCCTGCGACCGGCCCACCACCTCCAGCCCGGGCGCCACGCGATCCAGCGCCTGGTGGTGGTGGCAGTGCACGTCGCATTCCGTCCCGACGATGCCGGCCAGCCGGCTGCCCTCGGACAGCCGTACCCGGTTCGAGCCGAAGACGCCGGGGGAGGGGGCATGCCCGCTGTGGCCGAGGGTCTCCGGCAGATGCTGGGTCAACGACCCGCCGAGCGCTACGTTGATCAACTGGAGCCCCCGGCAGACGCCGAGCACCGGGAGGTCGCGATCCAGCGCGGTGTGCAGCAGCCGGATCTCGGCCTGGTCCCGGTGGGGGCGGCTGCGGGTGGTCCCGTGCGGCTCCTCGCCGTAGGCGGCCGGGTCGATGTCCGAGCCGCCGGTGAAGATCAGCCCGTCCAGCGCGCCGACCATCTCCTCGGCGCCCACCTGCACCGGCGGCAGCAGCACCGGCGCACCGCCGGCGGCCACGACCATGTCGACATAGACCCGGTGCAGCAGGGCGAACTCGGTGTCCCAGACGAGGCAGGCCGCCTTCTCCAGGTAGGTGGTCAGCCCGATCAGCGGACGCCGAGCACGAGTGTCAGAGCCGTTCGAAGCCACGGAACCTCTCCCAGTCGGTCACCGCGGCGTCGAACGCGGCCAGCTCGACACGCGCGGCGTTGAGGTAATGCTCCACCACATCCTCCCCCAACGCGGCCTGGGCGAGCTTGCTCTCGGCGAACAGCTGCGCCGCGTCGCGCAGCGTGCTGGGCACGTGCGGGCGGTCCGCGTCGTAGGCGTTGCCGGCGAACGGTGGCTCCAGCGGCAGCTGCCGGTCGATGCCGTCGAGCCCGGCGGCGACCAGCGCCGCTACCGCGAGGTAGGGGTTGACGTCGCCGCCCGGCACCCGGTTCTCCATCCGCAGCGACTCACCGTGCCCGACCACCCGCAGCGCGCAGGTCCGGTTGTCCAACCCCCATGCGACGGCCGTCGGCGCGAAGCTGCCGGGCACGAACCGCTTGTAGGAGTTGACGTTCGGCGCGAACAGGTAGGTCAGCTCTCGCAGCGCGGCGAGCTGGCCGGCGACGAAGTGCTCCATGAGCTTGGAGAAGCCGTGCTCGCCGTCGCCGGCCAGCACCGCGTCGCCGTCGAGCGAGCGCAGCGAGATGTGGATGTGGCAGGAGTTGCCCTCGCGCTCGTCGTACTTGGCCATGAACGTCAGGCTCATGCCTTCCTGGCCGGCGATCTCCTTGGCGCCGGTCTTGTAGATGCTGTGGTTGTCGCAGGTCGCGAGCGCCTCGGCGTAGCGGAATGCGATCTCGTGCTGGCCGAGGTTGCACTCGCCCTTCGCCGACTCGACGTACAGCCCGGCGCCGGCCATGCCGTTGCGGATGCGACGCAGCAGGTGCTCGATCCGCCCCGTCCCCAGCAACGAGTAGTCGACGTTGTACTGGTTGGCCGGTTCGAGATCCCGGTATCCGGAGCGCCAGGCGTCTTCGTAGGGCGTCTTGAAGGCGATCAGCTCAAGCTCGGTGCCGACGAACGCCGCCAGGCCGCGCTCGGTGAGCCGGTCGAGCTGGCGGCGCAGGATCTGCCGCGGCGACGCGGTCACCGGCTTGCCGTCCGCCCAGGCCAGATCGCACAGCACCAGCACCGTCGCGTCGTGCCACGGCACCCAGCGCATGGTGGACAGGTCGGGCTTGAGCACGAAGTCGCCATAGCCCTGCTCCCATGACGACATGGCGTACCCGCCGACCGTGTTCATCTCGACGTCCACCGCGAGCAGGTAGTTGCAGGCCTCGGCGGCGTGCGGCACCACCTCGTCCAGGAAGTACCGCGCCGCACACCGCTTGCCCTGCAGCCGACCCTGCATGTCGGTGATCGCCACCAGGACGGTGTCGACCTGCCCGTCGTCGACCTGCGTTCGCAGCTGCTCGACGGTCAGCAGGCCAGTGGTCGCCGACATGCCGCTCCTTTCTGCGCCTGCGGCGCGTTACCGGAGCGACTTCTCGATCGACTCCAGCTCCTGGTCGCTCTCAGCCTCGCGCACCGGGCCCTTGAACCACTTCCTGGCCGACAGTAGGTACCAGCCGCCGAAGAGGATCAACGCGCCGCCCACGGTGATCGGGGCGTAGTTGACGACATCCCAGGTGAACTCCGCGTTCCCCGGGATTCCCTTGGGGGAGACCGGCATCAAGAACAGGATGCACACGATGATGATCCACAGCACCGCAAGGGTTCCGATCCAGCGGTAATGCTTCCCGAGCGTCCAGGCGCCGTGCTCGAAGGCCTCACCCTGGCGTAGCCGCAGGTAGATCGGGATCGCGAAGGCGATGTACAGCCCGATCACGGCGATCGAGGTCCCGACGAGGTAGCCGACCGCGGCGTTGCTCAGCGTCGGCAGCATCAGGGCCCAGGCCAGCACGCAGATCGCGATGACCGCGGAGACGGGCACCCTGCGCCTGTTGACCTTGCGCCAGATCCGCCCGCCGGGCACCGCGCCGTCGCGCGAGAACGCGAACATCATCCGCGACGCCGAGGTGACCGATGCGGCGCCGCAGAACAGCTGGGCGACGACCGCGATCAGCAGCAGGAACTCCGTCCACGTCTCGCCGACGGCGGTGGTCCAGATGAAGGTGACGGCGTTGGCGCCGGCGGCGGTCGTCCCCTCCACGTCGGTCACCGCGAAGGTGATCGCGACCAGCAGGATGAAGCCGAAGATCACCGATACGGCGACCGCCATCACCATGCCGGTGGCGGCGGCCCGGGACGCACCCCGCGTCTCCTCGCTCATGTGCGCGGAGGCGTCGTAGCCGGTGATCGTGTACTGCGCCATCAACAGGCCGATCCCGAACACGAACCAGAAGGTGAGCTCGCCGAAGCCCGTGCCGCCGAAACCGGAGTTGTTGATCGTCTCGGTGAACACGAACGACGCAGATGCGTGGTTGTCCGGGACGACGATCAGCACGCCGACGATCACCAACACGCCGATCATGTGCCACCACGCCGAGACGCTGTTCAGCTTGGCGAGCAGGTTCACCCCGAGCAGGTTGAGCAGCAGGTGCAGCGCCAGGATCACGCTGTACACAATGAAGATCGTGGAGCTGCTGGTGCTCACGACGTCGGGGAACCACAGGTTGAGCAGCGCGGTGGTGAAGATCGCGGCGCCGTAATCGATCGCGGCCGTCACCGCGATCTGGCCGACCAAGTTGAACCAACCGGTGAACCAGCCCCACGCCGGACCGCCGAGCTTCGACGCCCAGTAGTAGAGCGCGCCGGCGGTCGGCATGGCCGAGGCGATCTCGCCCAGGGCCAACGCGACCACTACGCAGAACGCGCCCACCAGTAGCCAGCCCCAGGTGATCGCGATCGGGCCGCCGTTGTTGAACGCGATGAAGTACGAGGTGAGGCAGCCGGCGAGGATCGAGATGATCGTGAACGAGATGGCGAAGTTGGAGAACCCGCCCATCTCGCGGAAGAGGACCTGGGCGTAGCCGAGCTTGTGCAGGGTCCGCTCGTCGTCACCGTCGTCCGTGCGGTGACGTGGGGTTGCTGTGCTCACTCCGGCCTCCTCGCGATCGGGTGTCAATCGGCCCGTTGGACGTCCTGCAGCAGCCGCTCGAAGCCCGGATCGTCGAACTCCGCGACGGCTCGCTCGTACTTCTCCATCCCCCACGACCAGAAGTCGAAGTCCAGCTGGCTGCAGCCGTCCTGGATCGAGGCCCAGAGCGTCCAGCCGTACTTGGACATCAGCCCGAGCAGCCGGGCGCGGGCGATCTTGTTGCGCAGCGGCCGCCCGTAGTACACGGCGACCAGCTCGTCGAGGTGGCCGAGCGGCAGGCTGGCCTCGCTCCAGATGTTGCCGAGCTCGAAGCAGGCGTCGTTGTTACCCGAGTACTCGTAGTCGATGATCCAGATGCGGTCGCCGTCGTCGATGAAGTTCTCGGCGAGCAGGTCGTTGTTGCACGGCACGGTGGGCTCCGGCCG
>JACDBJ010000299.1 GCA_013695005.1 Pseudonocardiales bacterium | reverse complement strand
CACGGCGGCTCATCCTGCCAGGCGGAGCTGGGCGCTGGGCGCGATACCCTGGGCCCTCCCCAACGTGTCGCGTCGCGCACACAGCGCCGTCGACGCGTCCGTTCCCGGCTACCGAGTACTCGAGGAGACCTGATGCCCAGCCCGCAGCCGGACCAGCTGGCTGCGCAGCTGCATCCGGTGATCTCCGATGTCGTCGGGCCTGCGGGGTATGACCTGGAGGAGATCGACGTGCGGCCGGCCGGGCGTCGGCGGTTGGTCCGGGTCGTCGTGGACTCCGACAGCGGCGTCGACCTCGACGAGATCGCCCGGCTCAGCCGGATGGTTGCCGCCGAGCTGGACGAGCAGGACGCGCTGCTGGGCGGGCCGTACACCCTCGAGGTGACCTCGCCGGGCGTCGACCGCCCGCTGCAGCTCGAGCGGCATTGGCGGCGGGCCCGGCACCGGCTGGTCGGCGTGCGGCTCAACGACTCCAGCACGCTGGAGGGCCGGGTGGGCGACGCGCGCGAGGACCGCGTGCAGCTGCTCGTCGACGGCGAGCTGCGCTGGGTGAGCTACGCCGACGTCGCCCATGCGGCGGTGCAGGTGGAGTTCCGGCCGCCACCGGCGCAAGATCTGCAGATACTCAACGGCATGCCGCCCGACGCGCCTGCCCCCTCGACCCGGAAGGGATCGCGATGAACGTCGACATCGCCGCCCTGCGGGCGATCGAGCGCGACAAGGACATCCCGTTCGACACCGTGATCGACGCGATCGAGACCGCGTTGCTCACCGCCTACAAGCACACCGAGGGCCACGAGCAGCACGCGCGCATCGACATCGACCGCAAGTCGGGCCTGGTGCGGGTTTTCGCCCAGGAGATGAGCCAGGACGGCGACGTCGAGCGGGAGTGGGACGACACGCCGGAGGGCTTCGGCCGCATCGCCGCCACCACGGCCCGCCAGGTCATCGTGCAGCGGCTGCGCGACGCCGAGCACGAGCGCACCTACGGCGAGTTCTCCGCCAAGGAGGGCGAGATCGTGGCCGGTGTCGTCCAGCGAGACGTGCGGGCAAACGCCCGCGGCGTCGTCGTGGTCTCGCTTGGGCCCACAGAGGGCGTCATCCCGCCGGCCGAGCAGGTGCCCAACGAGGAGTACCCGCACGGCGAGCGGATCCGCTGCTACGTCGTCGGAGTGTCGCGGGGCGCGCGGGGCACCCAGATCACCCTCTCCCGCACGCACCCCAACCTGGTGCGCCGCCTGTTCGCGCTCGAGGTGCCCGAGCTCGTGGACGGCACCGTCGAGATCTGCGCGGTGGCCCGCGAGGCCGGGCACCGATCCAAGATCGCGGTGCGCTCCACGGTGGCGGGCGTCAACGCCAAAGGCGCGTGCATCGGTCCGATGGGCCAGCGGGTGCGCAACGTGATGAGCGAGCTGGCCGGCGAGAAGATCGACATCATCGACTGGTCGGACGACCCGGCGACGTTCGTCGGGAATGCACTGTCGCCGGCGAAGGTTGTGTCCGTGAGCGTCCTGGACGTCCGGACCAAGACCGCACGGGTCGTCGTGCCCGACTTCCAGCTCTCCCTCGCCATCGGCAAGGAGGGGCAGAACGCCAGGTTGGCGGCCCGACTCACCGGCTGGCGGATCGACATCCGCAGCGACCGCGCCGAGCCCGACCAGCCGCCTCCACCCCCGGAGTTCGGCGCCGAGTCCGGTGTGGTCGAGTCGAGCGACTGAGCGGCCAGGCGCTACACTCGGCAATGGCCCGTCGCCTGGCCTCGGCCCCCGCACGTAGTGCCTCGGATGAGCGTCGTCAGACAGCTCCCATCCGTACCTGTGTTGGGTGCCGCTCCCGGGTGCCGGTCACCGGGCTACTACGTGTCGTCGCGGTGGACGGGGTGCTCACTCCGGACCCACGACGTCGGTCGCCCGGTCGAGGTGCCTGGTTGCACCCCGACCCCGGATGCCTGAGCCGCGCTGAGCGGCGGACGGCGTTCCCGCGGACGCTTCGCGTCCCGGGTCCGTTGGACTCCGGCCCGGTGCGGCAGTATGTAGAGCAGCACGTGGAGAACACCGCGAGGCCCGGGATCCGCCCGAGCCACGAGGACGAAAGACAGGTCGACCCGTCATGAGCCAGTCGTGAAGCTCGCACCATGAACGTGCTTCGACACTAGAACGAGGTCGAGCGGGTATGCCGCCGGCCTCCTGGGACAGGGAGAGCAGTGGCAGGCAAGGCCCGCGTGCACGAGCTCGCGAAAGAGCTCGGTGTCACCAGCAAGCAAGTACTCGAGAAGCTCAAGGACATCGGCGAGTTCGTGAAGTCGCCGTCCTCGACTGTCGAGGCCCCCGTCGCGCGCAAGCTGCGCGAGGCATTCCCCGCTGACGCCGCAGGCGCAGCTTCGGCGCCAGCCCGTCGCAAGACCGCTGCGCGCCCCGCGACCACGGCCGCCGACAACGGCGCCCCGGACAACGGCGCGGTGGTGACCGCGCAGGACGGCACTGCGC
>JACDBJ010000290.1 GCA_013695005.1 Pseudonocardiales bacterium | reverse complement strand
CGGATGACCAGGACGCCTTCACCGGGCAGGTAGTCGACGACGGCCGCGCCGACGCCGGCAGCTGCGGCCGCGGTCGAGTTCACGTGCTCGTTGCCCCGGTCGATGGCCAGCAGGCTGGTGGCGTTGTCGGAGAGCCGCACGACGACGCAGCCGGCGGGCGTGGTGACCTTGAGGTTGCGGTTCGTGAGGCCGCCGGGAAGGTCCTCGACGGATCGCGGCCGCCCCGAGGTACTCGGCATCCGGTCGAGCAGCGCGTCGATGTCCCTGTCGGCACCGACCGAGTCCCCGAGTCCTGGCGGAACCGCTTGAGAGTGCACGGTCATCTCCTGGAAGCGCGCTGTGGCCGGGATGCTAACCCGCTGATCGACTAACGGTCTAGACCGTGGGCCAGGAGAAGGCGCAGGTTGGACCGGTCGGCCGCACCGTTCGGTCTAGACCGTATTGCCGGACGCTGGCTAGGCTTCGCCGCGTGTCTGCGGACCGGTCACTGCCGACGTCGGTAAGGGTGGTGGTGATCGGCGGCGGCGTCGCCGGGGCCAGCATCGCGTACCACCTCACCGAGCTGGGGGAGCGCGACGTGCTGCTCGTCGAGCGCGCCGAGCTGACCAGCGGTTCGACCTTCCACTCCGCCGGTCTGGTCGGCCAGCTGCGGGCGGACCCGACGCTGACCCGGATGAACATGTACTCCGTCGAGCTCTACCGCCGGCTGCAGGAGGGAGAGCACGCCCCGAGCTGGGTCGAGTGCGGTGGCCTGCGGCTCGCGTCCTCCCCGGAGCGGTTGGAGGAGATCCGCCGGCAGATCGGGTGGGCTCGGGCGTTCGGCCTGCCGCTGGAGGAGGTCTCCGCGGCGCAGGCGAAGGAGATGTTTCCGCTGATCGACACCGACGGCGTGTTCGGCGCGGGGTACCTGCCCACAGACGGGTACGTCGACCCGTCGCAGCTCTGCTACGCGCTCGCCGCGCTGGCCCGCAGCGGCGGCGCGGTGATCCACCAGAGCACCCGGGTGCAGGGCATCGACACCGCGCGCGGGCGGGTCACCGGCATCCGCACCGACCACGGCCGGGTCGAGTGCGAGGTGGTCGTCAACTGCGGGGGGATGTTCGCCGCGGAGATCGGGCGCATGGTCGACGTGCGCATCCCGGTCGTGCCGATGTCGCACCAGTACGTGGTCACCGACTCGTTCTTCGAGCGTGGCGAGCGCCCGCTGCCGACGCTGCGCGACCCCGACCTCCTCGTCTACTACCGCCAGGAGCTCGACGGCCTGGTCATGGGCGGCTACGAACGGCACTCGGCGCCGTGGACCGCGTCCGCGCACGGCTACGACGCCGTGCCCGCCGACTTCAACGGCCGGCTGCTGCCGGAGGACTGGGACCGCTTCGGTGAGATCACGGAGAACGCGCAGGTGCGGATCCCGGCGTTGGCCGATGTCGGCGTCCGCAAGCTGATCAACGGGCCGGAGGCGTTCACGCCCGACAACGAGTTCTGCCTCGGCGAGACCGAGGTCGACGGGTTCTTCGTGGCTGCCGGCCTGTGCGCGCACGGGATCGCCGGCGCCGGTGGCATCGGCAAGGTGATGGCCGAGTGGATCGTCGGCGGCGAGCCGGAGCTCGACGTCTGGCACATGGACATCCGTCGGTTCGGGCCGCACTACCGCTCGGCTTCGTACACGCTCAAGCGGACGGTCGAGAACTACGAGACCTACTACGACATCCGCTACCCGAACCACGAGCGTCGCGCCGGGCGGCCGCTGCGGACGTCGCCGATCTTCGACTGGCACACCCGGCACGGCGCGGCCTTCGGGGAGAAGTCCGGCTGGGAGCGGGTCAACTACTACGAGCGCAACGCCGCGCGCGGTGACGAGTCGCTGCGCCCGCAGGGCTGGGCCGGCCAGCACTGGTCGCCGGCGATCGGGGCCGAGCACGTCGCGACCCGCGACACGGCTGGGCTGTTCGACGAGACGTCGTTCGCCAAGATCGAGGTGACCGGGCCGGACGCGGCGCGGCTGCTGGAGTGGGTCTGCGACAACGTCGTCGCGCGTGGCCCCGGCTCGGTGACCTATACCCAGGCGTTGAACAGCCGCGGCGGGATCGAGTCGGACTTCACCGTGACTCACCTTGACGACCAGGCGTTTCGGATCATCACCGGCACCGCGTTGGGCGGCCGCGACCTGGGATGGCTGCGCAAGCAGGCCCGCAGCCTCGGCGCGGACGTCCGGATCGCCGACGTCACCGGGCAGCTCGCCTGCATCGCGCTGTGGGGGCCGCGAGCTCGCGACATCCTCGCCGCGCTGACTCCGGCGGAGCTGACCAACGCCGCCTTCCCGTTCATGTCCAGCCAGGAGATCACGGTGGGCGACGTGCCGGTCCGGGCGCTGCGTGTGACGTTCGTCGGCGAGCTCGGCTGGGAGCTGTACTGCCCTGCCGAGTTCGGGGCGGGGTTGTGGCGCGCTCTGTGGGAGGCCGGTGAGGCACACGGCGTGGTCGCGGCGGGCTACCGCGCGATCGAGAGCATGCGGTTGGAGAAGAGCTACCGGGTGTGGGGCTCCGACATCGGGCCGGAGACCACGCCGTACGAGGCGGGGCTGGGCTTTGCGGTCAAGCTCGACAAGCCGGGCGGGTTCCTCGGCCGCGACGCACTGGTCGCGCAGCACGACGCGGGTGTGCGCCGCAGGCTGCGGGCGGTGACCCTGCACGACCCGCGGCAGGTGGCGCTCGGGAACGAGCCGGTACGGATGGGCGACGAGATCGTCGGTCAGGTCACCTCGGGCGGGTACGGCTACTCGGTCGGCCAGTCGATCGCCTTCGCGTACCTGCCGGTGCCGGCGGTGGCGGTGGGCGACGCGGTGTCAGTGGAGATCTTCGGCCGCATGGTGCCCGGCGTCGTCGCCGCCGACCCACTGTTCGACCCGAAGAGCTCCAGGGTGCGGACCGACGCGGGGGAGTGGCCCCGAACGAACGGCACTTTCGGGCAATAGAGCTGCCCGTACGGGACGTTGATCTCGGTCTGGGTCTCAAGCCGGGGGGACGGCCTGCAGCGACGGGGTCGTGTCGGCGTTCACCTCGGTGCGGATCATGAGGCGCACCCGGTCGGCCCGGTACAGGTCGTGGGCGAACTCCACCGGCATCCCCGCGACGGAGTGCGCGGTGCGCTCGACCCGCATCAGCGGCGTGCCGGGCTCGATCTCCAGCGCGGCGGCGTCCTCCGCGGTGGCCGTGACGGGCTCCAGGAACTCCGTCGCGGTGTGCGGCTGGTGGACGTAGTGCTTCTCCAGCAGCCGGTACAGCGACCCGGTCAACCGGTGTTCGAGCAGGTCGGGGAAGTGCTCGGTGGGGAAGAAAGAGCGCTCCAGGGCGAGCGCGACCCGGTCGGCCGAGCGCACCCGGACGATCTCGTGCACCGGCGAGCCGGCAGGGATCCGCAACGAGGCGGCAACCGTGGGGGTGGCCTCGACGGTCTGCGCGCGCAGCACGTTGGCCCCGGCCTGCAGGTGCGCGCGCCGCATCTGCTCGGTGAACCCGGCGAGGCCGGTGAGGTCGCAGTCGATCTTCGGTTCGGCGACGAACGCCCCGCCGGCGCGGCCCGGCAGCCGGATCAGCACGCCCCGGCGTTCCAACCCACCGAGCGCGTGGCGCAGCGTCATCCGACTGACCCCGAGGGCAGCGGAGAGCTCGCGCTCGCTGGGCAACCGGTCACCGGCGCTGAGCTCGCCGTTGGCAATCGAGTCCACCAGCCACTGCTCGATCTGCGCGTGCGCGGGGCTGCCCTGCCGCCGCACGACCGCCGGGATGCGGTCGAGAAGATTCCTGGTCACCGCGGATGTGCTCCCGACTCGGAGGCCTCGCTGCCCGTCAGGCCAGGGTAGTGCGGCCTGCGTACCGTCGACCACGTGGAGCCACTCGGGACCACCGGGCCGACGATCTTGATCACCGGCGCCACCGACGGCCTCGGACGCGCGCTTGCAGACCGTCTCGCCGCCGACGGCGCGGCCCTGATCTTGCATGGACGGGACCCGGACCGGCTTGAGCGCACCGCCGATGAGATCGCCGCTAGGCATCCCGCGAGACGGCCCGGCACCGTGGTCGCTGACCTCGCCGAGCTGGCTCAGGTGCGCCGCCTTGCCACCGAGGTTCGCGACGCGACGGACCGCCTCGACGTGTTGGTCAGCAACGCCGGCATCGGTTCGGGTGAGCCGGACGGCCGCACTCGCCGCGTGAGCGCCGACGGGTTCGAGCTGCGGTTTGCGGTGAACTACCTCGCCGGGTTCCTGCTCACGCTGGAGCTGTTGCCGCTGCTCCGTACATCGGCGCCGGCCCGCATTGTGAACGTCGCATCCCTCGGCCAGCACCCGCTGGCCTTCGACGACCTGATGCTCGAACGCAGCTACAGCGGCTCACGGGCCTACTCCCAGAGCAAGCTCGCGCAGATCATGTCCGGCTTCGAGCTGGCCGGTCGCATGCCGGCGACCGAGGTCACCGTAAACAGCCTGCATCCGGCGACTTACATGCCGACGAAGATGGAGATGCGCGAGGTGGGAAGGTCGGTGGACAGCCTCGAAGTCGGAGTGGAGGCCACCCGCCGCCTTGCCGTCGACCCAACCCTCGAGCAGACCACCGGTCGCTTCTTCGACCGAACCAGAGATGCCAAGGCAGACCCGCAGGCCTACGACCCTCACGCCCGCGCCGAACTGTGGCGTCGCAGCCTCGCCCTCGTCGACCACGACGACATGACCTGACGGCTGACCAGCGCGATTGGCACAGTCCGCATTGGGGTACCCGTCGACCAAGACGACGGACGATTGGGGCCAACTGTGAGTTTCGCGAAGAAGGTCAGGAACAAGACTCAGGAGATGCGCGGGCGGATCAAGCGCAACACCGGCGAGGTCACCGGCGACCGGGGCCTCCAGGCCAGAGGTACGGCAGATGAGGTGAAGGGCAACCTCAAGCAGACCGGTGAGCGGGTCAAGGACGCATTCCTGGGGCGCGGGAGTCGCCGGAACCGCCGCGACTACCCCTGACCGGCGCACGACAGTGTATCACCTAGCTGTCAGGTGATACACTGTCGCATGCCGACCACCCGGCCACGGCACCTGGTCACCGAGACGGATCAGGTCGCGAAGGCTCTTGACGACGCCGCTCGGCGGTGGCCCGAGGACCGGCACAGTCGCGCCAAGCTGCTGCAGCACCTCGTCGAAGTAGGTCACCAGGCGCTGCTCGACCAAGCCGCCGAGCGGCATGACGCCCGGCGGGCTGCGATCCGCCGTACGAGCGGTGCACTCACCGGAACCTACGAGGACAGCTACCTCGAGCAGCTGCGCGAGGACTGGCCGGCGTGATCGTGCTGGACGCGAGCGTGCTGATCGCGCACCTCGCGTCGACCGACCGCCACCACGACCGCGCGACGCAGCTGCTGCTCGACACCGCGGACGAGCCACTCGGCGCGAGCCCGCTGACCTTGGCCGAGGTGCTCGTAGGCCCGGCGCGCGCCGACAAGCTCGGCACCGTGCAGTCGGCGCTCCACGATCTAGATGTCATGACGATCCCGCTCGCGGATGACGCCCCGACCCGACTCGCCACGTTGCGAGCCTCCACCCGGCTACGGCTTCCGGACTGCTGTGTCCTGCTCGCCGCAGAAACCGCCGGCGCCGCTGTCGCCACCTTCGACGAGCGCCTCGCCAGGTCCGCTGCAGGCCTCAGCCTCGACGTCCGAAGCTAGCCCGGGTGCTCCCTTGTAACGGGTCGCGGTGGGTGCCCCCGGCGCGACTCGAACGCACACTAGACAGATTTTAAGTCGGTCACGATCAGTGGCATCAGACCGCGACCTGGGCGCATGGGCCTTCGGATTCAAGGTCGTGGGCCGCGAGCGCTCACAGTCGGGATGCTTGTGTGGTTGTTCGCCGAATTCGGGCGAGCATGAGAACGCTCGCGGTCACTCCGGTGATGCCAAGAGTGATCAAGCGTGGATCAGATCTGTAGAGGCCATAGATCGTCCAGCAGGAGAGCTCACCGAAGATGAGCATCCAGGTTCCGCGTGAGACACCGGTGGGGCGTTCTGTTCGGTAGGCAGTCCAGATCGAAGGCGCGACTTGAATGATGGAGGCCATGGTGAGGAGGTTTCCCAGCCCGGTGTGACCGGCGACCGCGTATCCGGCGACGAGGAGCGCGGCCCAGGCACTGACCAGCGCCGCAGCCCGCGACGTGGCCCGACCGCGCATGGCCAGCATCGTTGCGAGCGTGCCTGCGAGAAGCGCTGCAGCGGAGGACGGCACGATCGCCGTCCAGTACTCGGACAGTATGAAGTACGCAAGCCAGGCGGCGTTGTTGAGACTGGTGAGCGTCGCCCACGACCACGAAACACCTGCGGTGTTGTGCGTGACCTTCAACTTGATGATCTGTGGCAGGTACTGGGGGATCCCGAACACCGCTGCGGCGATCGGGAGGTAGTCCAGCAGTTGTCCCATGCGTGCTTGCCGTCCGCCTCGAGCTCGAATCGAGCAACCCTCGCTGGGCAATGTTATGCGGAAATGATCGAGAAGACTTTGCTACTTGTGCTTATGCAGCGGCAATCCTGGCTAGGATACTTGCTGTGGATGCGGTTGATCGAAAGATTCTTGCTCTTCTCGAGGCGGAGGGGCGGCTTACCGTGACCGAGCTGGCACAGCGGGTCGGACTCAGCGTGGCGCCGTGCCACCGACGGTTGCGCGAGCTGGAACGGACCGGTGTCATCCGCGGGTATCGGGCCGTCATCGATCCCGCCGCTATCGGTCTCGGCTTCGAGGTCTTGGTGGCCGTGACGATGGATCGCGAGGACGCAGCAACGATCGCAGAATTCGAGAGCAGCCTGGCGACAGTCCCGGAGGTGCGTCATGCAGAACGGCTCTTCGGAGACCCCGACTACCTCGTCCGGGTCGCTACCGCTGACATCGCTGCCTATCAACGGCTTCGGGACGAGAAGCTCGCCACGCTGCCCGGTGTGCAACGGCTCACTTCGACCATTGTGATGAAACGCGTCGTCGACGAGCACCCCTTCCCTCTCCCGGCCTCGTCTCACCCGAGTCCTCGATCAACTCACCCAACGAGGCAGACTCATACCTAGGCTCCGATAACAAGGGCTCCTTGCAACGCAGTCGATGCCGGCGGTAGTGAGGGTGAAGCCAACCTCGACCTGCTCACTTGCCACGCGGCATCGCCGACCTCCTGCCCGATGGGCCCAGTGGCACGCTCAACCAGGCGTCTCAAGCTCGCGGCAGCGCCCCTCTGTGTCAACCTTCGGTGAGTCAGTCTGAGTGCTGAATCACTGAGCCTGAGAGGGCGAGAACAGGAG
>JACDBJ010000288.1 GCA_013695005.1 Pseudonocardiales bacterium | reverse complement strand
GTGGGGACTCACCGCTCTGATCGCATTGACCATCCCCGAGCTCATCAGCGGCTGATCGCTGATTGCGGTCGCCTGTCCAGCGCGCGAGGCCAGAAGGCACGATCGTGGTCCGGTGGCAAAGTGGAGGCATGGCTGTCCACGCCAAGTCCGAGCGTCTGGCGGAGTTGACGATCGCGCTGTCCTTGGCGACGGATCCGGGCACGGGCCAGCCGATGGAGCATGGCCTGCGCACGTGCTGGCTGTCGTTGGCCACGGCGGAGGCTCTTGGCCTGGACGCGGCGACTCGCTCGTGCGTGTACTACGTCGCATTGTTGAGGTTTCTGGGCTGTACGTCGGACGCGTCAGAGACAGCGGTGCTGGCCGGCGGCGACGAGGTGGCGTTCAACGCCACGATGGCACCGATGCTGATGGCTCAGACCGGCGAGAGCATTCGCTACTTCGTGCGCCACCTGGCCGAGGATCTTCCCCCGCACAGCCGCGCGGGAAGGGTTGCCCGTGCGATGAGCGATCCGGGTCTCGAGCGGCGCAGCCTTTCTGGACACTGCGACGTGGCCGCTCGGCTGGCGGTGCGACTCGGGATGGCGCTCGCGCATGCCTATGAGCGCTGGGACGGCAACGGGCTACCGGCTGGCCTGGCAGGTGAGGATGTGCCGGTTGCTGTGCGCATCGACACCGTCGCCCGAGATGCCGAACTGTGGGCTCGCCAAGGCGGCTGGCCGGCCGCGGCAGAGGTGCTCGCGCAGCGCCGGGGCCACGCCTATGATCCCGCCGTAGTCGAGGCAATCATCGGCAGCGGCCGACGTTGGCTGACCGATCTCGGGGACGACCCGCGAGGCGCGGTCCTGGACTCCGAGCCAGCGCTGGTGCTGACCCTGCGAACGCGTGAGCTGGACAATGCGCTCGCCGCGATAGCCGACTTCGCCGATCTGAAATCGCCCTTCCTGCGGACCCACTCAGCCGGTGTGGCTGATCTCGCGGTCGCGGCTGCCACAGCCGCCGGCGTGTCCGAAGCCGAGGCCACCACGCTCGGTCGGGCCGCGCTGGTGCACGACGTGGGACGCGTCGGCATCTCCAGCGGGATCTGGAATTACCCCGGTCCGCTCAACGCCCAGCAGTGGGAACGGGTCCGCCTGCACCCCTACCTCAGCGAACGAGTCCTGCACAACTGCACGCTCCTCGAGGCATACGCCGATCTCGCCGGCTGCCACCACGAGCGGGCCGACGGCTCCGGCTACCACCGCGGCACCACCGGAAATCGACTGTCCTTCGGTGCTCGCTTGCTGGCCGCGGCCGACGCCTACCACGCAATGACCGAGGACCGGCCGCATCGGCCCGCACGCACTCCTGCCGATGCGGCCGAGCAACTGCTCGTCGAGGTCGACGCAGGCCGCTTCGCGCGGGTCGAGGTCGGTGCCGTGCTCGACGCCGCCGGGCAGGAGCGCCGCCAAGGGAGGCCGGCTCTCCCCGCGGGCCTCACGGAGCGAGAGGTCGACGTGTTGCGCCTGATCGCCCGCGGTCGCGCCAACAAGCAGGTGGGAGTCGCGCTCGGAATTTCGCCCAAGACGGTGGGACACACGTCGAGCACATTTACACCAAGGCGGGGGTCACCACCCGCGCCGGGGTCACGCTGTTCGCTATGGAGAACGGACTCTTGCTGCCCTGATAGGTGTAGGGGATGGGGCGAACGCCCGATGCGCCGGCGCATTGGGCCTGGCAACCCGCCGATCAGCGTGTAGCCGCGCGAGGCCCCGCTTGGTGCCGTCGCAAGCTGCCAATGTTGTGGTGCGTGCCAGGCCCGAACATGGTCCCGCTGCTCCGGATCATGGAAAGCGTCGGCGCCAGCAGTGCGTGATCAAGACATGGGTCGGTATGCGTCGCGTCGGTGCTCGACCCGCAGAACGACGACTTCACGCAAGTCGTCGTTTATGCGGTAGAGGACGCGGTATGTCCCTCGTCGGGCCGACCAGATACCGGCCAAGTCGTCGCGGAGTTGTTTGCCTACTCGATAAGGGCTGTCGACCAACGCGGTG
>JACDBJ010000286.1 GCA_013695005.1 Pseudonocardiales bacterium | reverse complement strand
GTCGGGGGGCGCCTGGGTGAGCCCCGGTCGAGACCTGCTCGCTCTGCGGCCTGGACCAGCCGTGCAGGCGCACCACCTCCGACGGCAAACCCATCTGCTTCCGCTGCCAACTCGCCCGCCGGCTGGACCAGCTACTCGCCAGCCCCGACCCAACCATCCTCGCCCGGCTCGTACCGCTACGCGACGCGGTCCTGTCGGTGGCCAACCCACCGCACCGCCCTCGGATGGCTGCACCGCAGCAACGGAGCCGCCCTGCTCGGGCGACTGGCTCGTGGTGAGCTGCCGCTGACCCATGGCAGCCTCGATGAGGCCAGCGGTAACAACGCCCAGCGCATGTCGATCGAGCACCTGCGGCGGATGCTCGTCGCCGCCGGCGCACTACCCGAGCGCGACGAAACCCTGTGCAGGGTCCAGACGACCGCCACGAAACTCATCGCAGAGCTGGGCCGTCCTGACGACAAGCGGATACTGCGCGCATTCGCCACCTGTCACATCCTGGCTGGTCTGCGCAGCGACAACCGGCGGCATCCGATCACGCCGCTGACCGGATTCCGAGCCCGCTCCTACGGAGGATCTCGCGGACACCGTGTCCGGGCTTTCGAGGCGCCACGGGTTGCTCCTAACGCTCCATCCTCGGCAACGACATGCGTAAGCCGTGCGTGATCATTGCCGACGAACTGTCGCCCACGGGCCGGTTCATGCCAACGTAGCCCGAATGGAGCAAGTGGGACTGAACCCGAGCCGGGCGTGCAAGAGACCGCCCCGTCCGCCGTCAGTCAGTCGAGTGGGTCGTGGTCCAGCTCCTGGCCCTGTTCGCGCAGCTCCTCAACGGTCCACGCGTTGTCGATCACGTCCTGATCGACCGGAGGCAGGTCGACGGCGGCACGTCTTGCGTTGAGGGTGGCTGGGTCGGTGACCGGCCACAGCCGGCACCGGCTGACCAGACCTGAGCGTCCCTGATACTGCGAGCCGTGGGTTTGGCGTCGACCGTTGGACATGTTCACTCGGTCCTGGAGGTAGACGAGATCACCCGGCCTGGCCAGCCCGGCTGCAACCGCCTGCTCCATCAGCGGCAGCCACCGCTCTTGATACTCCCGTGGCGCGTGCTGAACCATCAGCCAGCAGGCACTCGCGCCATCCACATCCACCAGGTCGCTACCGAGCCAGCCGTACCGCCCGATCACGTCAACCAGGAACGCGAGATTGTCCTCGTCGATCAGCCGCACCGGCGCCCAATCCGGGTCCTTACCGCGCTCCTCAGCGTGAATGACAGCGAATCGCGCTTCCTGCTCGATGTCGCGGCGTCGCATCAGCTCGGCGTGCAGTTCCGGCTCAGCGATGTCCGTCACGATCTGGCCTCTGCCAGTGGATCTGGTGTCGGTAGCGGCCATCGCGGCCCGTCTTGTGGATCACCTAGCCAGATGCGGTGCTCGGTGGGTGTCGCGGTCAGCCCGAACTCGTGCCAGGCCGGTTCGCGCAGCTCCCGCCACCGATCCCAGGCCGTTTCGACACCTGCCCACAGCGGTGTCGGTCCGGCTTGGCGTAGTGCGAAGCAACCGTTGGCGCCTGGTTCGCGGTTGGTCTCGCACCAGGAGCCGTCCGGCGCTCGCAGCTCGGTGACCGCCACATCGTTGTCGTCGATGGAAATGCTGTGGAACATGCCTGGCGGTAGGTAGAGCTGGGCCAGGAACGGGAAGTACTTGCCGCCGTCCAGCTCGCCGGGGTCCAGCGTTGTGTCGCGGGTGGTCGACGCCTCGGTGGTGCGGGCCGGTGGGGGTGGTCCGACGGTTGGTCCGGCGGTGGCGCGGCGACGCATGAAGCATCCCCACCAGGGTAGGAACCGGCCCTGGAGCACCGGTGTGTCGCCGCGTCGCAACGCCAGTAGGTTGCCGGCGCCGAGTGGTCCTTCGATGTGCACCAGGGCGAGACCGCCGGGTCGTAGTTGCTCGATCCAGGTGGTGGGCACGGCCCAGAGCGCGCAGGTGGCGATGATCCGGTCGAAGGGGCCGTGCTCGGCGAGTCCGGCGGCGCCGTCGGCGGCGGCCAACGTGGGCGTGTAACCCAGACCTGCCAGTCGCTGCCTCGCGTCGGTGATGAGCTGCGGGTCGATGTCGACCGAACAGACCTGCTTGTCGCCGAGGCGGTGGGACATCAGGGCGGCGTTGTAGCCGGTGCCGGTGCCGATCTCCAGCACCCGCATCCCGTCGGTGACCTCCAGTGCCTCCAGCATCCGGATCATCAGGTCTGGCTTGGTCGAGCTCGACACCGGCGCCTGGACACCACGGCCGGCGTAGTCGGCGATGTCGGTGATCAACGTGGTCGGCGAGTACACCAGATCGAGCCACCGTTGAGTGCTGTCCTCGTCGTTGGGTTCGACCAGCACCCAGCGGCCCGCGCCGTTGTCCTGCCGGTAGTAGCGCGGGATGAACTCGTGGCGAGGGACGGCCAGGACCGCTTCCCGCCACGCCGGATCGTGCAGGTCACCGTCGGCCTGCAGCACCTCAGCCAGGTGTGCGGCCATCGGCCGCCACCGTGATTCCGCGACCATGACTGCCATCAGCAACTCCCCCCAGCCAGCAGGCGCACCAGGCTGTCGGTGATCGGCACTCCGGTCGCGGCCTCGATGAACCCGTACTGGCCACCGGGGTTGATCTCCAAGAACGAGACCACCTCGCCGTCGCCCTCGTCCGGACCGACCACGAGATCGAACGCACCGTAGACCAGGCCCAGCTCGGCCATGAACGCCCGCAGCGCCTTGGTGACTGGCTCCGGCAACTCGACGGCTTCATAGGACAACGCCGGATAATCCGAGCGCCAGTCCACATAGGAGGCTTCCGAGCCGGCGTGGATCGCCACTGCGAAGACATCTTCGCCCACCATCACAGCCCGGCACTCCCACAGCTTCGGCGCCCAGTCCTGCACCAAGTGAGCTGTGACCTCGATCCCGCGCAGGTCAGCAAGATCCTCCGTCGAGAGTCGCCGGGTCCAGCCCATCCTGTAGGTGTCGTTCTCATAGATCAGGTTCGTGCTCAGCGGCTTGAGCACCACACCAGGCTCCGACGCCGCCGCGAAACCAGACACCGCCGCTGGGTCGTTGCTCACCAGCGTGCGGGGCACCGTCAAACCGCACCGCGCCGCAGCGGCCCACTGCACCGGCCGGTAGACAGCGGTCGCGGCCAGATCGGGCCGATTGACCCACAACACGTCCGGCAACGCCAGCAGCACCCCGCCGACACCGAGCTTGGCCTCACGCTTGGCGAAGTCCCGCTCCACCGCCGACACGCCCTCCGGCATGCGAAACGACGACGGAGTCCGCACCCACACCGACCGAATCTCGGCCAAGTCGACCTCGTGGTGCTCGGTCCGCAGGCAGCCTTGCCACGCTCCGTCGCAGAACTCCGCGTTGAGCGCCAGCCGCTGCGGGAACCACGACAAGTCAAGGCGCATGACCGGCACTCCTCGCTCGGTCAGCCCGCGCACGACACCGTCGGCGGTGGTGTCCAACTCCTCAGCTAGAACAAGAACCGTCATCGCAGCTCAGCTCAGCCCGTGTAGTCTTCGACGGTTTCCCAGCCGTAGTCCTTCGACGGTCCCTCATCACCGTCCTTCTGCGAGATCGTCGACCACTTCTGTCCGGCTCGCGGCGGCAACGGCTCATCGGTTTCCACATCGACCGACACCTGACGGCGTGTGAGCTTGACCCCTTAGCACGGACACCTGACCTGAGGTGGCT
>JACDBJ010000285.1 GCA_013695005.1 Pseudonocardiales bacterium | reverse complement strand
CACGGCGGTTGGCCACTCCATCGGTGAGCCGGAGGGCTTGGCCGCCATCGACCTCTCCCGGGTAGCGGCCGGGTCGGCGGGCTCCGGCGGCTCGGGGGGCGGAGGTGCAACGGCCGAAGCGGCAGGTGCGGCCACCTCCGGCGGCTGGGGGGAGGCCGGTTGGGGCTGGTACGGCGGCGCGGTGGGAGCCGGCAGCGGCGGCAGGGGCTGCGCGGCGGGCGCTACCTGTGAGGCGGCGGCCTGTGGGGCTGGCTGCGGGGCAGGCCCCTCGGTCGGCACGGCTTCGACGCCGGTCGTGGTGGCCTCCAGGCGCTGGTCGGCGGGCGCCGAGGGCTGCGTGGGCGCCTCCACCTCCGGTGGCAGCGCTACGGCGGCATAGGCCTGGGTCTGCTCAGAATCCAGCTCGGGCTGCGGCTCGACGGCAGGCAACTCGTCCTGCTCCGGAGAGACCTGCGGCTGCGGTTGTTGGTGGATCACCGGAGCTGGTCGGGGCGCCGCGGTGCCGTTGCTCGCCGTCCCGTTGCCCGCCGTCCCGTTGCCCGCGGTGCCCTGCGGCTGCCCGGTCCCGTTCGGCTGACGCTCGAAGACCTGGGTGCTGACCGAGTCGACCATGGTGCAGGAGGCGTCCCACGCGCTGAACCATGGCGACGAGGTCGAGACGGCCTCCACGGCAGACATCGCCGGCGACGCGGGCTGGGGCTCGGGCTGGCGGGGCTGCACAGCCACCGGCTCATCAGCCCGGCTCGAGTGGTCGGCCGCGGTGGCCTCGTCGGCGTCGTAGGCCGAGAACGGCTGGGTCAGCTCGCCGGGCGTCTCATGCCGGTCGGGCATCGGAGTCCTTCTCCCCTTCACCGGGTTACAGATCGAGGCCAGTCCGTGCTGGCACGAGTCCCGATATGCCGCCCCACACCTGGCGGTTGGCGACGTGGGCGGCGCCTGACGTGGCGGCCCTGGCGCTGCTGCGCCGTTCCCGCCGTCACGCACACCGGCAGAATGCTACGACCCCCCGTAGTCGCGCTCTGCGCCGGCCGGCCCGGCGTACTGGCGACAGGGAAGCCCCGCAGTGCTGCCAGGTCGGGGGTCCGACAGCGCCACGGGGCTACTCGTGACATCGGCCACTCCACACTAGGCGTTACGACCGATAGCGAATCCTCGCCGATTCACCCGTTCAGGGTAATGGCGGCACTGGCGTCCGTGCTGGCCAGCAGGAAGCGTCCGAAATGCGGCACGGTGAACGCGATCTGGCCTCGCTGCGCGGAGAACACCAGGCCCTTGCGCAGCAGGCTGTCACGGGCCGGCGACAGCGACGAGGGCCGCCGAGCGAGGTGGTCGGCGATGGTCGCAGTGCCCACGGGCTCCTCGCCGCCGCCGGCCAGCTCGGCCATCGCCCGCAGGTACTCCCGTTCGGCCGGGGTGGCGCGCTCGTAGCGGGCACCGAAGAAGCCGACCGCCAGCTCGGCCTCCGCCTCCGGTGCGGCAACGGCGACGTCGCCGGCCTTGATCGGGCTGGTCGGCGCCGCATCCCACGCTGCCTTGCCGTAGGCCTGCACGAAGTACGGGTAGCCGCCCGAGGCGCGGAACAGCAGCTCCAGGGCGTCGGGCGCGAAGGCGACGTTCTCCCGCTCGGCGGGGGCGGTCAGCGCGTGGTCGGCGTCGCGCCGCTCCAGCCGGTCGATACGCACGTACCGGAACAACCGCTCGGAGTAGGACTTGGACGCCGAGAGCACCGCGGGCAGGTGCGGCAGCCCGGCACCCACGACCACGAGCGGGGCACGGGCCTGGGACATCTCGTGGCACGCGGCGCACAGCGCGGAAACGTCGCGCTCAGACAGGTCCTGCATCTCGTCGATGAGCAGCGCGATACCCGTGCCGACGTCCGCGGCCAGCTCGCCTACCACGGTGAACAGCTCGACCAGGTCGATCTCCATGTCACCGGAGTCGGCCCGGCCGTGCACTACCGGGACGTCGATCCCGGGCTGCCAGCGGTCCCGCAGCTTGGCCGAGTCCGGCGATGCCCGCAGCGCGAACGCCTTGAGCACACCCAGCGCGGTGTCGACCCGGTCCGGGGCCCGGTGCCGCACGGCGAGGTCGCGTACCGCTCGGTGCAGGGCAGCCGCGAGCGGCCGGCGCAGCGCGGCGTCCGGCCGGGCCTCCACCTTGCCGGTACCCCAGCCATGGCGCAGTGCCATCGAGCGCAGCTCGCCGAGCAGCACGGTCTTGCCGACGCCACGCAGCCCGGTGAGCACCAGGCTGCGCTCCGGCCGGCCGCGAGCAACCCGCGCCAGCATCACGTCGAACGCGTCGAGCTCCCGGTCCCGGCCGGCGAGCTCCGGCGGGCGCTGCCCGGCGCCGGGCGCGAACGGATTGCGCACGGGGTCCACGCTTGGACGGTATCCGCTCGTCTTGGCCTGACCCTAGATTCGGCTATCGAAGGCAATGCGCGTGTCGCCCGATTGCGTTGTCGAGCTGTTTCTAAGATCGTCTAGCTGACACGCAAGAATCGTCCAGACAACGCGATGCAACCAGTTTGGTCAGCCGGGCAGCTCGGGTGCGGGTCGGCTGGGCGGCCGTTCCTCGTCGACGACCTCGGCGTCGATCACCGGACCGTCGCCGCGGATCCGCGCGGTGCGCAACGTCGGCGCCCGCAGCTCGGCGGCCCGCACCAGGCGAGTCCGGATCAGCTTGCGCGTCGGCGGCAGCAGCAACGCCAACCCGATCAGGTCGGAGACGAAACCCGGCAGCAGGATCAGCAGCCCGCCGATGGCGACGAGCAGGCCGTCGGTCAGCTCCCGGTGCGCCACCCGCCGTTCCGTGACGGCTCCGGTCAGCGCGGCGAACGCCCGCGTGCCCTCCCGCCGGGTCAACCACAGCCCGAGCACACCGCCGGCGAGCAGCAGCAACAACGTCGGCAACGCGCCGATCCACGACCCGATCGCCACGATCGTCACGATCTCGATGACCAGGTACAGCAACACGATGTACATCCGCGGCCCCCTTCGGCTGCCTGACCGATACAACGCACGACTGGCCCGTTCTGCTCCCAACGCGGATAGCCTCGGTGCATGCGGGTGGGGGACCCCAGGGTGCTGACGGTGCCGGCCGGGGTGACGGCGGAGCTGGCGCGGGCCGGCGACCTCGCATTGTCTGAGCTGGTGGAGCGGGCGCTCGAGCTGGCTCGCAACGCTCACCCGGCCGCGCCCGGGGTCTGGCGGCTGGCCGCACACGCGTGCGACCACGACACCGACGCCGCGCTGCGGGCGCGCATCGACGAAGGG
>JACDBJ010000245.1 GCA_013695005.1 Pseudonocardiales bacterium | reverse complement strand
GGTCTGGTCGTCCTCGCGGGCGGGGGGTTGAGCCTCTTCGATCCGTTCCGTCTTGGGGGTGGGCGGGTAATGCAGCACCGCGATGAGGTGACGCTGCTGGCGGTCGATGTGGATGGGCCGTATGAGGGCCACTATCTGTCAACCGGTGAGGGACTTGCGGCGAGGGAGTTGCGGGTCGGTCAACTTGTATGCTCGGCCCGACTGGACGCTGCGGAGGACGGCACGCTCGAGGTCACCTGCCGTTCGACGCAAGCCCAGACGCGCCGATTCTGGGTTGACCCGAATACCTTGCGTGTCATGCGTGACGACGGTTTCGCCTCCGCCAACTGTGGGCCAGGATCCCAGCGATAGCGCCTGCGGCGAACCGGCCGATGTCCTCGCCTCGCCGTCGTCCGGGGGCGTGGAAGCCGTGCAGAGTACGCCGTGGCTCTCTGACCCTGGGGCCCGCCACGACGATCGGTGGACGGCGCGATTGGGGGCCCAAAGAATCGTTGTTGTGCCTGCTCCCACCCGGTGGCACCCAGGCCGAAGTAGGGGCCGACCCCGGTGGCAGCAACCGCCTGTACCGCCCACGATCGGGTCATGACCCGCTTTGCGCTCACGATCGTCGTCGCCTCCCTCGTCTGCGGAGTCTGTGCGTTCGGGGCAGCACTCCTGCTCTCTGTGCCGTGGGCCTTGGCAGGCACAAGGCCGTTCGGGACTTCGCGCCTGCCGGCCACCGATGTCTGGCCACCCGTGGTCGGAATGGCCAGCGGTTTGCTTGTCACCGCAAGAGTTCTCATAAAGGCCGACCGGGCGCGGCGCCTCAGCGGTGGCCTACGTGTGTCGCCAGCTGCACGACGGAGCTAGGCGCCGCTCGGTGAATCGTCAGCATCCCGGCCGATGTGCGAGCCCCGCAAGGCACAGGGGCGGGGCCACCTGGGTGGAGTACGCCGCCCGTACGAACGCCTTCGCCTACCCGAGCAGTGCCTTGACCTCGGCGCACCCATCGAGGGTCCAGGACCCGTTCACGCGCAGGAGTTTGAACTTCAACTCCACAGTGCCGCCGGGCTTCGTCCCTGGGGTCGTCGGTTCAAGGAACGGGCCGCGCTGGAAGCCGGCGTCCGCGAAGACCTGAGCCGTGTCTCCAGCCTCCTCGACGCGCACGGTCCAAGGACCTTCGAAACTCGCAGACGCCTGACGGTCGGCAGCTATCCACTTCTGAATGTCTGCATCGGACATGACCGAGGCGCATGTCGACGACCGTAGCGCTGCCATCGCCCGCCAGTTCCCAGTTCTCACGGCATCCGTGAGGGCTTGGCCCACGCCGGCTGCCGTGTCGGCCACGGACGTATCCGACGGGCTTGAGGTGGTTCGGACTCCCTCGTCGGCCTCGCCACAGGCAGACAGGAGAGCGACCGTCGTCAGCGCGAGGGCGCGACTGAATCGAATCATGCTTCGACGCAGAGTCACACCAGATGTTCTAACGCGCTGCGAATGGCGCCGTCCGTCGGCTACGGAGGGGACGTGCCAATTTCAGCGTCCGCAATCCGGCCAAGTACGCCGCTTCGTCGAGTTCAATGCGAGCGTCGACAGCGCCGAGTACGCCGCCTGTGGCAGGCACCCGATGCGCGATGCTGCGTTCGTGCTACTGGCCAAGAGCCCAAGTTGAGTCGCGACCGCAAGTTCGTCCTGGCGGCCTGCGTGCTGTTGTTGGCCACGCTGCTCGCGGTCGTCGTGACGATTTCGCAGGCACATGGCCGCGGGCAGACTGCCGACGCGCTTCGGCGCCGCTACAGCAGGTCGGTGGGTTCAGACGAGCTCCTCGAGTGCTTCGTAGACCACGCCATGGCTCGATTGAGCGATCATCAGCTCGAGCGCATCGTCGCAGGTGCGCCGTCAGATGATGACAACCTGGCACTCGCCGGAGCTGTTGCGAGCTGTCAAGGGCCACGGCTTTCAGCTACCGACCTGGTTCTGCAGCGGTCTGGTTGACGTCCCAATGTGTGTGCATTGCCCCGGAGTCGATCGCTTCCGGCAGCGATCATCCCGGCAGCGATACTCGCTGAAGCGGGATCGAGTGCTTCGAGTGGTTCTCAAGGAGGCACCATCCCTGGTGCTGTGCGCCGGGTCTGGAAGCGTGTCGAGTTCTTGATCGGTGGCACTCACCGGTCGGGCGGTGACCGGGTCTGAGTTGTTGGTAGCAGCTCTGACCGCAGTCGGGTCCGCCGTCCCGGCGAGTGCGTGCCACCCCTTGTCCACCTAAGAGAAGGAAGGGATGGCCATGTCCATCGTAGAAGACACGCGCGCCGTGACCGGCGGTGTCGACACCCACGCCGATGTGCATGTGGCGGTGGCGCTCGACGAGCTCGGCGCCCTGTTAGGGACCGCGGAGTTCGCGAGGACACCGGAGGGCTACGCCGCGTTGTTGGGCTGGCTCGACGGGTTCGGGCCGGTGGCCAAGATCGGGATCGAGGGCACTGGCTCCTACGGCGCCGGTCTGGCCCGCACCGCGGCGGCGCAAGGAATGACGGTGGTCGAGGTCGATTGCCCGAACCGCCAGGACCGGTATCGCTTTGGCAAGTCCGACACGGTCGATGCCGTCTCGGCGGCCCGCGCCGCGCAGTCGGGGCATGCGGCGGGGTTGCCCAAGGGTGGGACCGGGCCAGTGGAATCGATGCGGGTGATCATGGTGGCCAAACGCTCGGCGAGCGCGCAGCGGGTGCGCACCATCAACCAGATGCGGCATCTGATCTTCGCCGCTCCCGACACGATTCGGGGCCGGTTCTACGGGCTGAACATCTACCACCTGACCCGTGTCGCGGCCGCGATGCGGCCCCGCCCGGCCGACGACGTCGACTACGTCACCTTGTACACGTTGCGTGAGCTCGGCCGCCGCGCCCGACTCCTCGACGGCGAGATCGACCGCCTCGACGCACTGCTCAAGCCGATCGTGACCGCCCATGCGCCGGCGTTGCTGAACGTGTTCGGCTGCGGCCTGTTAAACACCGCGACGCTGTGCGTCGCCGCGGGTGATCACCCGGAACGGATCCGCAACGAAGCGGCCTGGGCGAACATGTGCGGCGTCGCCCCGATCGCGGCGGGGTCGGGGAAGACCAACGGCCGGGTCCGGCTCAACCGAGGCGGGAACCGCCAAGCCAACTCGGCGTTGCACCGCATCGTGCTGGTCCGGATGGGCCATCACGAGCCCACCAAGACCTACGTCGCTCGGCGCCGTGCCGAGGGCCGCAACAACCTCGAGATCATGCGCACGTTGAAGCGCTACGTCGCCCGCGAGACCTTCAAGCATCTCCCTCGCAGCACCGACTGATCACCAAGTTCTGGGCTGGGTCTGGCTCCCAATCACCGGCTGGCGCATTCGTTGCTGCCCTTCATCGGACCTGCCGGCCCACCCCTTCATCTGCACCCCTTCGGAGCGCGTGGCTTCCTAAAAGCTTGCCCACCAGTGGCTCATCGCTGTCCTGCCCGCACCACTCCGCACCCGCTCCTTGACATGACTAGAAGCTTCCGATGACGCCGCCTTCCGGGGGGTGGTGCTTGACGAAGTACGCGCGTTATACGTTGCTCGCGCCGGTGGGCGGCCCTCGCTCCAGGATCGCGCATGGTGGAATCCGACTGTGACAGCGTTCGCCGATTGCCGGTGGGCACTCACTCGGCCCGGCGCTCGTGGCGCCTCCGGTGGGCCCTGTACCGTTCGCCACGTGGCTCTCGAAATCCTGAAGTGTCCTGGTCGACTGTGGAGCGGGGGTGGGTCCCTGGTTGCCGCCGTAGTCATGCTGGCCGGAGGCGCCTGCACGGCCGCCGCTCCGAGCGCATCGAGCAATACCGGCACGACGAAAGTCCCGGGCTACCCGATTGTTGACCCGCAACAACTTGGCGCCAGGTTCGACTTCGTGGAGTTGTTGGGTGCGGTACCCGGAGGTGTCCAGGTCGGCTGTTCCGGGATCGCCGGTGACGACGTGTCTCCGCTCCTTGATCACCTGGGCCGAGAGAAGGTCGTCTACAACTTCACCCGCGATGGCAAGCAGATTGAGGTGTACGTACGGCCGTCCCCGGCCCCCAACGAACCGCCGCGCCTCGATGGGCCGGGAGGGACATTTCCATCTTCCGAGGTGGAGCGCGACGTGCGACAGGCGACGCGCGTCGTCGGCCGCGACGAGTGGCTGAAGTGGGCACGCTCAGCAGCGCGCCGCCAGCGACTTGTCGGCTGCGTCATTCGTGGCG
>JACDBJ010000230.1 GCA_013695005.1 Pseudonocardiales bacterium | reverse complement strand
GAGCACGGTGGCGGCGGCGGTGACGCCGCACGTCGCAAGCCTGCGGATCGGCCAAGGCAGCGGTTCGGCGGTGGTGTTCACTGACGACGGCCTGCTGCTGACCAACGCGCACGTGGTGGCCCGTTCCGGGTACGGCCAGGCCGCCTTCGGCGACGGCACGGAGACGGCCGTGGACGTAGTGGGCGTCGATCCGCTGTCGGATCTCGCGGTGCTCCGCGCCCGCGACGCCACCCCGTCCGCCGTGCAGCTCGGTGACGCCGACGAGCTCGTGGTCGGCCAGCTCGTGGTCGCCGTCGGCAACCCGCTCGGCCTCGCCGGGTCCGTGACAGCCGGCGTCGTCAGCGCGCTTGGCCGCTCGCTGCCGGTGCGCAGCGGGCGGGCCGGCCGGGTGGTGGAGGACGTCATCCAGACCGACGCGGCGCTCAACCCCGGCAACTCCGGCGGCGCGCTCGCCGACGCCAACGGCTATGTGGTGGGCATCAACACCGCGGTCGCCGGTTTCGGTGTCGGCCTCGCCGTTCCGGTGAACTCCACGACGCGGCGGATCATCGCCACCCTGCTCGCCGACGGCCGGGTGCGCCGGGCCTACCTCGGCGTGGTGGGCACTCCGGCACCGGTGCCGTCGACGGTCGCCGACCGCTACGGCCGCAAGGATGCGATGCGGCTGGTCGAGGTGGTGCCGGGCAGTCCCGCCGAGAAGGCGGGCCTGCGCCCCGGTGACCTGGTGCTCGATGTCGGCCGCCGACCGGTGCGCGACGCCCAGGGCATCCAGCGCCAGCTCTTCGGGGAGGCGATCGGCACGCCGCTTCCGGTCACCGTGCTGCGCAACGGCGCGATGGTCGACGTGATCGCGCTGCCCGCCGAGCTCACCGGCTGAGCGGCGCCCTCACGTGCACGGCGCGCCGCGCAGCCCGACGTAGCGCAGCTTCAGAGCGCCGTCCTTGTTGACCGGGTCCATCGCCTCGCCAGGAGCCTTGGGCATGCGGTTGCTCATGCCGATCGCATTCATCCTGCTGAGCATGCCGACCAGGTGTGCCAGCCGGATCTCCTCGGGCTCGCTCGGCCGCTGGTCCGGGCCGACGGTCAGCTCGATCACCCTGTCCAGCACCGGCACCTCGCTCTGCAGGCCGGCCAGCTCCAGCGCTTCGACCAGGCGGCGGCGGACGAACGCCGACGGCTGCCCGCACAACTGGCCCAGCTCGTGCTCGTCGAGCGGGAACAGCCGGCCACGCTCGCGCAGGTAGATCAGCTGGAACGCGTAGGCCTCGCCGTGCGTGCAGTAGGGGCAGCCGTTCAGCAGCGAGATGACCGCACCGATCAGATGGGTGCGCAGCCCGCTGTACGCCCTGAGCGTCAACAGGTAGCGCGGCATGTTCGCCGCGAACCAACGCAACGCGCCCAACGGGCCGAGCTGACGCACTGCGGGCGCCATCAGCCTCGGTGTGAAGCCCCACATCTGGTTGCCGGCGCCTTCGAGCATCGCCGTGACGCCTCGCTCCAGCGGACTGGAGACCACGAAGTCACTCCTCACTCTCGGTCATTCATCGTATGCGCAGCGTGCGAATGGGGGTACCCCGGTCAGGGGTTTCTCTAGGCCGACATCAGCCTTTGACCGCGCCCTGGGTGAAGCCGCTGATGAAGCGGTTGAGGAAGATGTTGAACACGAACGCGATCGGCACCGCCACCAGCACCGTCGCCGCCTGAAGCGACTGCCAGAAGAACACGTCGCCGCGGACCAGCTCGGTCGGAACCCCGGTGCTGATCGTCTTGGCGTCGCTGGGCGAGATGAACGCCAGCGCGTAGATGAACTCGCTCGCGGTGAGCGTGAACGCGAACACCACGACCGCGACGATCCCCGGCGCGACCAGCGGGACGACCACCCGGCCGAGCGCGCCGAGCCGGCTGTATCCGTCGACCATCGCCTGCTCCTCGATGTCGCGAGGCAGCGTCTTGAGGAACCCGATCAGCAGCCACACCGACACCGGGATGGTGATCGTCGGATAGATCAGCACGAGAGACCAGGTCGAGTCCTGCAGGCCCAGCGCCACCACGATGCGTGACAGCGACAGGAACAGCAGCGTCGGCGGCACCAGGTAGACGAAGAAGATCGCGATGCCCATCGGCCCGGCCCACGGCCGGTCCAGCCGGGCGAGGCTGTACGCGGCCGGCAGGCTGAGCGCCAGCGTTATCGCGACGACGAGCAGCCCGACCCACAGCGTGTTCAGGGCGAACTTCGCGAATCCGGTCTCCTCGAACAACACCCGCACGTGCTCGGTGGTCGGCGTCTCGTTGAAGACGAAGGGATTGTTGCGGCGGCGGTACAGGTCGCGGTCCTGCTTGAACGTCGTGATGACGCCCCAGACGAACGGCCCAGCGGCGACCAGCGCGGCACCGATCGCGAGCACGTACAGCCCGATTCGGCCGAATCGGTGCCGCCGGGCGATGGAGCGGCGCTGCGCGTCGGTGATCTCCAGTGTCGTCACCGCTCAGCTCACCTCCATCCGCCGCACCGCGCGCAGGATTGCGATGGCGGCCGCCAGCAGCAGCGGGAACAGGAACAGCGCAATGGCCGCGCCCTGCCCGATGTCGCTGCCCTCGATGCCTCTGAAGTACGCCCAGCTGGTCAGGACCTGGGTCTCGTTGTTCGGGCCGCCCCTGGTCAGCACCTGCACCACCGTCATGTCGGTGAAGGTGAAGATCGCGCCGAACAGGGCCGCGATGGCGATCACCGGCGCGGTCAGCGGGATGGTGACCTCGAACATCCGCCGCCAGAACCCCGCCCCGTCCACCGCGGCCTGCTCCTGGACGTCCTTGGGGATCGCCAGCATCCCGGCCAGCATGATCACCGCGGCCAGCGGGACGAGCCGCCATACGTGCACCGCGATGACCGAGCCGATCGCCAGCCCGGGCTGGCCCAGCCAGTACACGTTGTTCTCGATCAGGCCGAGCGCGCGCAGCACGTAGTCGATGGGCGAGAACACCGAGTCCAGCAGCCACAGCCAGGCGATCGAGGACAGCGCCACCGGCGTGGTCCACGGCAGCAGCACCAGGAAGCGGACCACCCACTTGCCGCGGAAGTCCGCGATCAGGATGTTCGCCAGAATCTTGCCGAAGATCACGATGAGCACCATCGAGATCACCGTGAAGACGAAGGTGTTGCGCAGCGACGCCCAGAAGACGGGGTCGTCGAAGATGGCCGAGAAGTTCGCGAACCCGACCCAGTCGAAGGTGGGGTCCCCGCCGGTGACATCGGAGAAGCTGAACGCGATCGCGAGGATGAAAGGCAGGCCGACCAGGGCGAGGATGTAGACCACCGATGGCGCGAGGAAGGCCCACGCCAGCACGCCGTCGTTGTCGGCCAGCTTGCGCCGTTGCCGCGTCAGACCTGCCGCCATGGCTCAGCTCCCGAGCCGGACCGGCTCGCTGCGCAGGCCGGTCTCCACGTCGAAGAAGCGCAGCTTGGCGGCCGGGACAGCGAAGTCGTGCTTCTCGCCGGCGGCGATCGGAGTGGTGACGGTCGCGGGGAGTCTGGCGATCACCCGCGACGGCGCGTCGCCGATCGTCACCTCGCCGTAGACGTGCCGGTCGCCGGACAGGTACTCCATCCGCTGCACGTCCAGCGTCATCGTCACCCGCTCACCGGACACGATCTCCACCGGCAGCAGGTGCTCGGGCCGGAACCCGACGAACGTCGAACCGCGGGTGACGAGGTTCATCGGGGGTGAGCCGATGAACGTGGCGACGAACGTGTCCGCCGGGTCGTCGTAGACCTCCACCGGCGGCCCGATCTGGCGGATCTTCCCGTCGGACATCACCGCGATGCGATCGCCGAGGCCCATTGCCTCGGTCTGGTCGTGGGTGACGTAGATCGTCGTCGTGCCGATCTCCTCCTGGAAGCGTTTGAGCTCGTCGCGGGCCGAGGTCCGCAGCTTGGCGTCCAGGTTCGACAGCGGCTCGTCGAGCAGGAAGACGGTGGGCTCGCGGACCAGCGCCCTGGCCAGCGCCACCCGCTGCCGCTCCCCGCCGGAGAGCTCGCGCGGCTTGCGGTCCATCAGGTGCTCGATGTCCAGCAGCCCGGCCGCCCAGCGAGCGCGCTCGTCGCGCGGCCCCCGCTCCATCCCGCTCGCCCGCAGCGGGAAGACGATGTTGGCCAGCACCGACTTGTGCGGGTACAGCGCGTAGCTCTGGAACACCATCGCGATCTTGCGAGCTCGCGGCGGCAGCCCGGTGACGACCTGCCCGGCGATGAGGACGTCACCCTCGGTCGGCTCCTCGAGCCCGGCGATCGTGCGCAGCAAGGTCGTCTTGCCGCAGCCGGACGGCCCGAGCAGCACCAGGTACTCGCCCTCCTCGGTCGACAGGTCGATCCCGTCGATCGCGTGCACCTTGCCTGCGCCGAAGTGCTTGTGCAGGTTGCGAACCTCTACGACTGCCATGTGCCTGCCATACCTCAGCCGCCGCCGGTGCCGATGAGCCCGCGCTGGCGCCACTTGTCGAAGATCGGCCTGATCTGCGCCTCCGCGTCGGCGACCGCCTGCTGCGGCTTGACCTCGCCGCGGGCCGCGCGGGCGAACATGTTGGGGATGATGAACGTCGCGAACACCTCGCCCTCCGCCGTGTTGGCCGGGCCGGGGTGGCCGACGTTGGTGCTCCAGTCGGTGGCCTTCTCCAGCAGCGAGAGCTTGTCGGCCGGCTTGGCGCCGAAGGGGTCTTTGCGCAACCAGTCGCTGAGGGATGGCACCACGTCGCGGTAGGCAGGGAAGTCGTAGAGCCGCGAGTTCCACGTCGCCAGGTCGGTGTTGTTGACGTAGTGCAGCAGGAGCTCCTTGGCCGCGGCCGGGTTCCTTGCGTAGTTCGGGACGATCCAGTTGTACATGACGTGGCTGGCAGCGATGCCCGCCGCCGGACCGGCGAGCGCCGGGGTGAAGAAGATGTCGTCGGCCACGTCGGGATCTGTCTCCTGGGCCGTCCGCCAGGCCGAGATCGAGTTCAGGATGTAGGACAGCTGCCCTGAGGCAAGGCCTTGGTTGTTCGACGCCGCGTTCCACCCGAACACCTCGGGCGTCATGGAGTCCTTGAAGAGCCGGGCCATGTAGTCGACCGCCGCGACGGTCTGCGGTGAGTTGATCACGACTTGCTCGCGGGCGTCCTGGATCGACGCCCCGAAGGACCACATCAGTGCGCGGCCGGCCATGTTGGAGTCCAGCTCCTGGGACATCCCGAGCCCGAGCTGCACTCCTCTGCTCTTCTTGATCGCCACGGCCCCGCGGAGCAGGTCGTCGTAGGTGCTGGGGCCTGCCGCGAGACCGGCCGGCTCCCACAGGCTGCGGCGGTAGTCGCCGGGGTCGGGCACCCACGCCGGCGCGAAGGCGAAGTACTTCTTGGTGGTCGGGTTGAAGCTGGACTTGCGGCACATCTCCAACTGCTTGCCGTGCCGGTTGTTCGCCTCGGTGACGACGTCGGTGAGGTCGAGCACGCTCGGCTCGAACTGCGGCACCGCCGAGATGTGCAAGATCAGGTCGTGGCCGGCGTTGCCCTGGATCTCGGCCTGTGTCCGCGGGGCGAGCTCGGCGTTGTTGATGTGGTCGACGGTCACGCGGACGCCGACCCTGGAGCCCCACTCCTTCACCCAGAGGTCGAACCACTTGTCGTGAGCCGTTACGAAGTGACTCCACGTGAGAATCGACAGCGAGCCGGCGAGCTTGGACCGCGGCTCGCGAAATCGGCCGGCCGGCTCTCCCGCGACCGGCACCGACACGTTGTCCGAGCTGGCCGCGCACGCGGCG
>JACDBJ010000190.1 GCA_013695005.1 Pseudonocardiales bacterium | reverse complement strand
CGACGTCGGCATGCCGCGCCGCGGCGCCCACCCGCACCCCTGAGCCGTCGGCCACCACGTAGGCGAGGCCGGCGACCCGGTTGATGTCGACCAGGTTCGCGGGCGCCGCGAGCCGCATGTTGAGCATCGGCACCAGGCTCTGGCCGCCCGCGAGGACCTTGCCGTCGTCGCCCCGCGCGGCCAGCACCTCGACCGCCTCGTCGACCGTCGCCGGCCGGAGGTAGCGAAACGGCGGGGGCTTCATTGCCGTGATAGTGCCCTTCTTACCGGCGAGTTGCGACTACTCATCCGTGCGCCGGGGCTGATCGTCGGCGCGTGCCGCCGGCTGATCTGTCGCCGGCGGACCGCCCCCGGGCGTCAGCTCGAGGTCGGCCTTCATGTAGGCCGGGGCCAAGGCGCGCAGCAGGTGGTAGCCGCCTAGCACGACGATCGTGCCGAGCGCGATGCCCTCGAGGCTGAAGTCGTCGGTGATCACGTGCCGCACGGGTCCGACGGCGAGGATGATGCCGGCGCCGAGCGGAATGAGGTTGATCGGGTTGCCCATGTTGACCCGGTTCTCGATCCAGATCTTCGCGCCGAGCAGGCCGATCATCCCGTAGAGCACCACCGTGATCCCGCCGAGTACGCCGCCGGGGGTCGCCGCGATCAGCGCACCGAACTTCGGGCACAGGCCGAACAGGATCGCGATGAGCCCTGCGATGTAGTACGCGGCCGTGGAGTAGATGCGGGTTGCGGCCATGACGCCGATGTTCTCGGCGTAGGTCGTGGTCGGCGAGCCACCGACCGACGTCGCGACCGCGGTGCCGATGCCGTCGGCGAAGATCGCCCGCCCGATGTCCGGGTCAAGGTCGCGCTTGGTCATCTCGGCGACGGCCTTGACGTGTCCGGTGTTCTCCGCGATCAGGGCGATCACGGCCGGGAGCACGAGGACGATGGCGGCGATCTGGAAGTCCGGCCCGTGGAACTGCGGCAACCCGAACCACGGTGCGTCCAGGACCGACTGGAAGCTGACCCGGTCGTGCGAAGCGACCTCGCCGGTGCTCGGCACCAACGAGGTGATCGGACCGGCCGTCTTGTCGAGCACCCAGGACAGCACGTACCCGAAGACCAGCGCGAGCAGGATCGCGATCCGGCTCAGGAAGCCCGGCAGCCTGACCGTGAAGACGAACACCGCCAGCATCGTGATCAGCGCGACCCACTGGTCCTGCGGCCAGAAGACGTCCGCGACGACGAAGGCCAGGCCGAACCCGATGAGCATCACGACCGCGCCGGTGACCGCGGGTGGGAACACCGCGTGGATCACCTTGATGCCGAGCACCCAGATCAGCAGCCCGGCCAGCGCGAGCACGAAACCCGCGATCAGGATGGCCCCGGTGACCACGCCGTCGCTGTCCTGTGCGGCCCGGATGGCCACCACGGCACCGACGAACGACGCGCTCGTTCCCAGATAGCTCGGGATCCGGTTCTGCGTGATGAGCAGGAACAGGATCGTGGCGACGCCGCTCATCATGATCGCCAGGTTCGGGTCGAGGCCCATCACCAGCGGGAAGACGAACGTGGCGCCGAACATAGCGATGACGTGCTGGCCGCCGAGACCAACCATCCGGCCCCAGGAGAGCCGCTCGTCGGGAGCCACGACCTCGCCCGGTGGCGGCGTCTTGCCGCCGTGGACGACCGTCCATTTGAAGACCATGCGCCCCTCCAACCCCGCAGGCGAGCGCGATGCCCGGCACGCTCGCGATCTGCGAGAACTTACCGCCCGACGACTGAGCTGAACATCATCTGGACGGAGCGCACTAGCGTGTCGGCGATGGGGCTCCTCGCAACGCCGACGCAGGTCCTCGCGGCCGCGAGCACGGCCATCGTGGGCGTGCTGGACCGGCCGGCGCGGATCGGCCGTGTCGTGGCCGTCCTGCCGGTGGCGGTACACATCGCGACGGGCGACCCGGACCTGCCGCTCGTCTGCGTCGCGACCGCCGACGCGGTCCGGTTGCCTTGCAGTCTCGTGGTCCGCGCCCTGCCGCCGGTCGCCGTCGACGACCGCGTCGAGCTCGGCGGCGGCCGCATAGTCGTGGGTGACGTCGAGGTGCGCCCGTCGCGCTGGTGGCAGCCGTCGAAGCCGCGGCTGCGCGACGTCGATGAGGCCCGGCGGCGGCTGAAAATGGTGGCGCCGGATATTGAAGATCTCCGCGAGTGGACATCTGGCCGTGCTGAGCCCGGGCCGATGTCCACTGACGGCGATCTTGCCGGCGAGCCGGTCCGCGCGGTGCTGGCGAGCGGTGCGCCACTGGCTGAGCTCGTTCCCGAACTCCTCGGTCTCGGTCCGGGGCTGACCCCGGCCGGGGACGACGTGCTCGCGGGTGCCCTGGTCGCCCTGCGCACCGCCGCTGATCCCGCAGCGGACACGCTTGCCGCGACCGTCGAAGCGGCGGACCCGGCCACCCGGACTACCACCCTCTCGGCGGCACTGCTGACCCACGCCACGCGCGGCGAATGCGTACCCGAGCTGGCCGGTTTCCTCGACGCGCTCGACGGCCGCGCCGATCTCACCAACGCGCTCGCCAGGCTGCGGGCGGTCGGCGGGACGTCGGGTTCGGCGCTGGCCGTGGGCGTCCGGCTCGCGCTCGGGACCGCGACATGACGCGGGTGGTCGAGCTGCGCCGTGGCAGCTACCGCGACTCGGTGACGTTGATGCAGGTCACCCGTGCGGTGTCGGACGTGCCCGGGGTGACCGCGGCGCTCGTGGCGATGGCGACCGAGCTCAACCTGGAGCTGCTCGACGGCATGGGGTTCGCCCCGCCGCCCGACCTCACCCCGAACGACATGGTCGTCGCCATCGACGCCGCCGGCGACGGTGAGCTCGCCACGGCACGCGACG
>JACDBJ010000183.1 GCA_013695005.1 Pseudonocardiales bacterium | reverse complement strand
CCGGCGCCCCGGTGGCGGGCTCGATGATCACGACAGGGATCTCGCGGCTCGTTCTCGTCGCGAACCGCTGGTACTGCGGGTAGATCGACGCCATCCGCTCCCACAGCCGGGCCCGCTCGTTGCCGGTTGGACGAGCTGCACGTCGAGATCGCGAGGGCCGCCGAGCCCGCCGATACGGGGCCGAGACTGGGCGACCTGCTTCTCACCCGCACCACGGCGCTAGAGCTCAGCGGCTGGCGGCTGCGGGTGGATGCCGCGCGCGCCAGGCCCGAGTCGTTGGAACAAGGCACGACCGCGCCGGCCGAGGAGCACGTTGAGGCGGCGTCGCGCGCGTTGGCCGACTACGAACGCGCCCGCCTCGCGTCAACGGAGGTGCCCCGGGCAGACCTCGAGCGGGCGATGGCGGCGGTTCGCGGCGCTGTGGACTAGGCCCTGGACACGGCGAAGGCCCCGCTCGTGGCGAGGCCTTCGCCGTGTCGGGCGCAATCAGTGCACGAAGGACTCGCCCGTCTCCAGCAGCGTCTTGAGGCTGCTGAGCACGTAGCTCCAGCCCCCGCCGGCGCCCTGGTCCTCCATCTCGCCGCTCATCAGCCCTGCCAGCAACGGGGCGCCGTCGAGCTCGTGGGTGACCGTAAGCCTCGACAGCCCACCGGGCCGTTCCTCGATGTCGTAGGTGAGCTTGGTGAAGCCCTGCGCCTTCATCGTGTCGTCCATGGCCATCCGCCAGGTCTGGACGAGCCGCCGAGGCGCGTCGACCTCGAGAACCTCCCCGTCGACGCCGACGTCGGGGACATCGGGGTTTGCCCGCATCGCATCGCTCGTGTAGCCCTGGTACGCGCCACCGGGCCGAAGGTCGTACTCCGCCCTGCCGCCGTAGCCGTAGCGCTCGGTCCACTCCGGCTTGGTGATCGCGTCCCAGATCGCCTGCGGGGTTGCCTTGATGTAGACCCGGTACACCTGCGTGGTCACGGTCGTCTCGGTCATGGTGCTCATCCCTGTTCCTCCAGCTCCGCCTTGAGGCCTGCGAGCGCCGCTACCTGGCGCTCGGTGTACTTGTCGATCCACCGGTCGTGGATCAGCCGGATCGGCACTGGGTTCAGGAAGTGCAGCTTCTCCCGGCCCGACCGCTGTGTGACCACGAGTCCCGCGTCCTCGAGCAGGCGCAGATGCTTCATGACCCCGAAGCGCGTCATCTCCTGGTCACATGTCAATACAGCCGTTGATGCAACCCAACCGCCGGGTGCTTCCGTCCTGGCACCATGACCCTCCGACGCGTGCTGCTGCTGATCACCATCGCGCTGCTCACTGCCGGCGCCATCGTCGCGCAGTCCGCGCTGACGCCCGCCGCCGCAGCCGCCCGACTCGTCCCGTACTCCTCGTGCGACGAGGCGCTGACCGAGTTGAAGCAGGCGGCCCGGCGATCACTCGAAGAGTCACGGCGTCACACCGGCAGCGGCCCGATCGGCGTCGTGCCACCCGCGACCTTGGAGGATGCGGCGGGCAGTGCGGAGGCGCAGCCGGATTCCGGCGCCGCAAGCTCGGCCCCGAGGCACTCGTCGACCACCGTGCACGAGGCTGGTGTCGACGAGCCGGACCTGGTGAAGACCGACGGCCGGCGGATCGTCAGCGTCACGGGTGGCGAGCTGCGGGTGACCGACCCAGTCACGCACCGGGTCACCACGGCGCGGACGCGGGGGCCGATCGGTGACTCCGCCACGGTGTCACTGCACGGAGACCGGGCCCTGGTCGCGGCCGGATCCCAACGGCGGTCCGGCCGGTACCGCGGCACGGGGTCTGCGCTGACGTTGTTCGACCTCGGTCCGTCGGGCTCGACGCCGCAACCACGCGAGCTGGGCACGCTGTCGACCGACGGTGAGTACGTCGACGCCCGCCAGGTCGGGTCGCAGGTGCGGGTGGTCGTGCGCTTCCAGCCGGGGATGCGGACTGTCCGGGCGATCGAGAGTTCCACCATCGCCGACTGGCTGCCGCGGTACCGCGTCGAACGCGACGGAGTCACGAGCTCGTACACCGTCGGATGTGACCAGCTCAGCCATCCGGCGAGCTACTCCGGAACGTCGATGCTCACCGTGTTGACCATCGACCTCGGCTCCGACGGCATCGGCGACGGTGAGCCCATGACGATCGTTGCCGATGGGCAGACCGTGTACGGCACCGGTGAGAGCCTCTACGTCGCCAACGCCCGGCAGCGGCCAGGGCCGGCCTGGTCGCCTGCGCCGCAGACAACGACCGAGCTGTTCAAGTTCGACGTGAGCCGGCCTGGCCGGCCGGTCTACAGCGCGGGCGGCGAGGTCGGCGGCGCGCTGCTCAACCAGTACTCGCTGTCCGAGCACGACGGCTTCCTCCGGGTGGCCACCACCTCGTACGCCCAACAGAGCTCGCAGAGCGCGGTACACGTGCTGCGGACCGACGGGGATCGACTGGAGACGGTTGGCCAGGTGGGCGGCCTCGGTCGGGGCGAGCGGATCTACGCCGTCCGGTTCGTCGGTCCGCTCGGCTACGTCGTCACCTTCAAGCAGACCGATCCGCTGTACACGCTGGACCTGCATGACCCGTCCGATCCCCGTGTCACGGGCGAGCTGAAGATCAACGGCTACTCGGCATACCTGCACCCGGCTGGGGACGGGCGGCTGCTCGGGGTCGGGCAGGAGGCGTCGGACCGGGGCCGCATCCAGGGCAGCCAGCTATCCCTGTTCGACGTGAGCGACCCGGCGACGCCGACCCGGCTGGCCCAGCACGTCCTGCCACGCACCCGCTCGGAGGTGGAGGTCGACCCGCACGCATTCCTGTACTGGCCCTCGACGGCGACGGTCGTCATGCCCGTGCTGAGTGGCTTCGACCGCTCGGCCGGTGCCGCCGCGCTGGTCGTGCGCCTGGACGGCGACCGGTTCGCCGAGCTGGGCACCATCGCCCATCCCGGGGTCGACGGCGATGCCGCGACGGGCCTGATCCGCCGGTCGTTGGTCATCGGAGACACGCTGTGGACATTGTCCGATGCGGGGCTGATGGCCAGCGATCTGCGGACCGCCGGCCGACAGGCGTGGGTGCCGTTCGAGCCGAACTACCGGTAGTTACGCGGGCCGGGAGGTCAGGCCGATCGGGCCGGCGGGCGCCTCCCCGTCCAACGGGGCGAGGTCCGGGCGCTTGGGCAGGAAGCCTTCGCCGGTCGGAATGCCGCGCAGCCACTTGGACAGGTGCGGCATCAGGTACTGCCTGGTCCAGATCAGGTCCTGCTGGCGGCGGTACACCCACGGAGACGCGGCGGCCGCCGGCCACGGAGCGCGCCAGTCGTCGCTGACGGGGACGCCGAGCACCTCCATCACCCGCAACGCCACCCGTCGGTGACCCTCGGTCGTGAGGTGCAGGCGGTCGAGGCACCACGCCCGCGGGTCGGTGAGCACCGTCATGCTCCAGAGGTCCACC
>JACDBJ010000129.1 GCA_013695005.1 Pseudonocardiales bacterium | reverse complement strand
CCGTGACCCGCGAGGTACACACCGGCTCGTGGCTCGGCCAGCGCCACCAGGGCCGCGGCTACGGCACCGAGATGCGCGCCGCGGTGCTGGCGCTCGCGTTCGACCACCTCGGCGCCGAGCAGGCCCGGTCGGGTGTCTTCACCGACAACCCGGCGTCGGCCGGAGTCTCACGCAAGCTCGGTTACCAGCCGGATGGCACGCGGTTGCTCGCGCGCCGCAAGGAGCGCGCCACCGAAGCGCGCCTGCTGGTGACCCGAGAACAGTTCGACGCACACCGTCCAGAGTGGACGTTGCAGGTGGAGGGCCTCGACGCCTGCCGCCCACTGCTCGGTGTCTAGCGGGCCTAGAGCTGCACCCCACGGGAGAACGTGTCGCACTGCGCCGGCTCACCGCTGCGATACCCGGTGAGGAACCACTTCTCGCGCTGGGCCGAGCTGCCGTGGGTGAACTGGCTCTGGTTCACCCGCCCACCGCCGAGCTGCGACTGGATGAAGTCGTCGCCGATGCGACCCGCGGTGTCGAGCGCGGCCTTGATGTCCGCGTCGGTCACGTTCTGGATCAGCGGCCGGCCCGACGAGCCAGGCGTGGTCGTCGCGTGGTTGCCCCAGACGCCGGCGTAGCAGTCCGCTTGCAGCTCGAGGCGTACCGAGCCAGACGTCGGCCCGGAGTCGCCCTGCTGGACGCGGTTGGACGTGCCGATCAGGTTCTGGATGTGATGGCCGTACTCGTGCGCGAGGACGTAGGCGCGCGCGAACGGACCGCCCTGTGCGCCGAAGCGCTGCTCCAGCTCCCTGTAGAAGCCGAGGTCGATGTAGATCTCCTGGTCGGCCGGGCAGTAGAACGGCCCGACGTCGGAGGTCGCCGAGCCGCAGGCGGTGTTCACCGAGCCGTTGAAGAAGTTCGTCCTGGCCGGCTGATAGGTGCTGCCCGAGCGTGCGAACTCATCGGACCAGTACGCCTGGATCGAGTTGATGAAGGCCACGGCCTCGCACTCGATCTTGGTGTTGGCGTCGGCGCCGGTGCGGCAACTCTCGGCCAGCGAGCTGTTGTCGGCCTGCTGCCCGCTGGGCAGCTCCGAGAGCCCGCCGCCGCTGGGTAGCGAGACCCCGCCGCCGCCGAGTGCGGAGACCAGAAAGTACAGCAGCAGCCCGATGATGCCCATGCCGCCGCCACCGACCGCCACGCGCCCGCCGAGCCCACCTCCACCACCGGATCCGCGCAGGTCATCGACCTGGGAGGTGTCGAGTTGGCCGCCCTCGTCGAACTCCACACTGCCTCCTCGCGGTGCCCGGCACGGGCGGTTCGCGCCGACCGCCGATTGTCAGGGGGTAACCATAGGGCAGTCGCCCAATTAGCCCGGATGGCTTAGTGTGGCGCGCAAATGACACCTGGGACGCTCCCACGTTGGCTGAACGAGGAGGAGATGCGCTTCTGGCGCACCTTCATAGTCACGAGCATGCTCCTGGACGGCCGGCTGAATCGTGAGCTCGTCGAGCAACACGGTCTCTCGCACGACGACTACGTGATCCTGGTCGTCCTCTCGGAGCAAGATGATCACCGGATGCGGATGAGCGCGCTGGCCGAGCTGGTGGTCTCCTCCAAGTCCAAGCTCTCGCACCAGGTGTCACGGCTGGAGCGGGCCGGGATGCTGCGCCGCGACGACTGCGTCTCCGACGGGCGCGGGGTCTTCGCGGTGCTCACGCCGGAGGGTTACCGGATGCTCGAGCGGGCGGCTCCCACGCACGTCGAGGGCGTGCGGCGACACCTGGTCGACCTGGTAACCCCCGACGAGCGCGCCCAGCTGACCTTGGTGTTCGAGCGGGTCAGCCAGCACCTGCGCGGCGAGGGCTGAGGCCCGTTCTCCGGCTAAGCTGCCAGACGGAAGCGTGGCAGAGCGGCCGAATGCACTCGCCTTGAAAGCGAGCGTCCCGCAAGGGACCGGGGGTTCGAATCCCTCCGCTTCCGCCACCCTGACCAGCACCGACAGCATCTAGTCCCTCCCGGCCGGTTCGTCGTCACCGTCGCTGGTCTCAGTTCTGGTCTCAGTTGAGGGCCAGATCAGGCCGCCGACGCGCTCCGCAATGTCAGCCTGGATCGCAGCCGTGAGGTGCTGGTACCGGGTCGCCATCGCGCTGTGAGACCAGCCCATGAGGCCCATCACCGCGCGCTCGGGAACACCGAGCAGGAGGAGCACGGTGGCCGCCGTGTGCCTGGCGTCGTGTAGCCGAACGTCACGGACGCCGGCCGTGCGGAGCAGCTCCTTCCAGTGCTTGTAGTCCGTCCGAGGGTGGAGCGGCTCGCCGGTCGGGGAGGTGAACACCCACTCACCCTCGTGCCACAGTTGGCCGGCTGCCTCGCGTTCGCGTTGCTGTTCGACCCGGTGCTCGCGGAGGAGCTCGACCAGGGGCGCGGGTAGGCCGATGACTCGCCGCCCGGCGCGTGACTTCGTCTCCGAGACGACTGGTCGGCCGTTGCGGCGCTGCGGGCATGAGCCGGCACGCCGTCCGCAGGTGCCGCCGCACCCGTGAACCCACGCGGGCCGTTGGAGGGAGCGCCGGATGACCATGCGTCTGGCGGCCAGATCGAGGTCCGGCCATTGCAGCCCAAGCGCCTCACCCTGGCGCAGCCCGAGAGCCAGGGCGACCGCCCACCTTGCGCGGTTGCGACCACGAGCCGCGGCGTCGAGCAGCTGGCGGACCTCGTCGAGGGTGAGCGGCTCGACTTCCCACTCGGTCAGACGAGGTGGGGTGGCGAGCTGGGCCGGATTGCGCCGAAGGTGCCCGCGTCGAACGGCGACGTTCAGGGCTGTCCGAATGGTCCTGTGCACCTGATGGGCCGTGGCCGGCGCTCGGCCGGACTCCAGCATCCGCGCGTACAGCTTCTCCAGGTGCTCAGGTTCCAGCCGGTCCAGGCGGTGTGCTCCGATTGCGGGGATCAGGTGCTTGTTGACCGCGAAGCGGTAGCCGGTGAGGGTCGTCGGCCGGACGGCCGCCGCGGCGATGTTGTCCAGCCAGTGCGTCAGCCATTGCTCGATCGTCCACCGCTCGCCCGGCTGCTGGAGGGTCCCGCCTTCCCACGCGGTCTCGATGGCTCGGATCTTGCGCCGGACTTCCTGCTCGGTCCGGCCCCTGACGTGGCGGCGGTCGGGCTTGCCGTCATCTCGCACGCCGACGGTGATCCGCCCGTGCCAGTCGCCGTCTGCTCCCCGGTAGAACGTCCCGGCGCCGTTGGGTGCTCGGCCGCCGGCCTTCCGCTGGCTCACTCTTGGAGCTCCCTAGCGAAGGCGTGTAGGGCGTCCATCGGCACGCGACGCAGCCGGCCAATCTGGACGGTGGCTAGCTGGCCGGTTCGGATCAGATGGAAGACGGTCGTGCGCCCAACGGCCAGCACCTGGGCCGCCTCCTCGACGGTCAGGAGGAGGCGAGGTGCCGGCGTCTGCGTTGTCGACGTGTTCATGGTCGTTCCTCCCGGCCAGCGGCGGTCAGTGTCTTGATCGCGTCCCAATAGGCGCCGTAGTCGGGCATCCACGGGGTGCGGAGCCGGCCGTGGTGCTGGCCGGGTGCGTCGTAGAGCGCCACCCCTGGTTGGCCGCAGGAGACATGCGCTTCGGCCTGTGGGATGGGCACGGTCGGATGCAGCAGCCGCACGGCATCGACGTTGTCCACCGGCAGCGACAGCCGGTATGCGAACTGGCCGCGCAGCAGCCCGCCGCCGAGTTCGTTCGCCTCCGCGCGTTGCGGCAACATGATCACCCGCACGTTGACCTTTCCGCCTTCGGCAGCGAGACGGCGGGCAGCGAGGGCTAGGCGGTCGCGGAGCTTCTTGTCGCCGGCGGCGAGGCCGAGCAGGGCGAGCCATTCCTCGAGCACGACGAACACCATCGGCGCCACCAGCGTCAGCGGGAGCTCGTCGACCCGGTAGGGGATGGCTGAGAGGCGGGTGTCCATCTCGGCGACCAGCTGCTCCAGCAGCTCGACGTGTTGGTGGGCGTTGCCGCCGAGGACCTGCCACGGGGCGTGCCGGCTGCCTTGGAACGGTCGCAGCAGCACCGAGGATGGGTCGGAGCCGGCGATGATCGCATCCGGTGCGGTCGCGAGCTGCTGCAAGACCGCGTAGGACAACCGCGACTTCCCGGAGCCGGTGCGGCCTTGGACGATCAGGTGCACCCGCTCCCCGAAGTTGATCGTGACGGGTCGGCCGTACTCGTCGGCGCCGAGCAGCACCGGCGCCGTTGCCGATGTGCCCGGTGGCCGGTGCGGTAGCGGCATTGGGTGCGTGAGCGGGTCGCGGATCAGCAGTGTGACTTTGATCCAGCCGTAGCGGTGCGGGGTGACCCGCACCATGGGCACGCC
>JACDBJ010000117.1 GCA_013695005.1 Pseudonocardiales bacterium | reverse complement strand
GGTGGAGACCGAGCGGCGCTGGGACCAACTCCACGCGGCGGAACGCCGCTTCGCCGAACGGATCCAACAGGCCCACACTTCGCTGGATGCGTTGCGCTCCCAGCTCGCGTTGCTCGACCAGGTCCATCAGCTCGAGCAGGACCTGTCGGCGCTGCGCACCGACACCCAGTTGCCGCGGTCTGACGCCCATCCAGCCGGTGGCCAGAACGGCGCCACTGACGGGGTTTCGGCCTCGGCCGGCGGCAGCCGATGACCAGCTCCATGCCCCTCGAGACACGCTTACCAGACGCGCGCCGTGCGCGTTGGGTCCGGTACTGGGACAAGCACTCCCGCAGCTACGACCGGCAGATGGGGTGGCTGGACCGGGTGCTGTTCGCTGACACCCGCCGGTGGGTGTGTGGCCAGGCCAGCGGGCAGGTGCTCGAGGTTGCGGTCGGCACCGGGCTCAACCTGTGCCACTACCCCGACGGCGTCCAGCTCACCGGCATCGACCTCAGCCCAGCCATGCTGAGGATCGCCCACCAGCGCGCAGCGCAGCTGGGCCGCACGGTGGATCTGCGGCTGGGCGACGCCCAGGCCCTGGAATTCCCGGACGCCTGCTTCGACACTGTGGTCTGCACGTTCTCGCTGTGCGCCATCCCTGACCATCGGCGCGCCCTCACGCAGATGATTCGGGTGCTGCGACCCCCGGTGGTCGGCTGCTGCTGGCCGACCATGTGGTCAGCTCGAACCCGGCGGTGCGGGCCGGGCAGTGGCTGGCCGAGCGGGTCACCATCCCGATCGGCGGCGAACACTTCCGGCGCCGCCCGATCGAGCTGGTCCGCGCCGCGGGACTGCCAATCGAAGGCCACGACCGGTTCACCCTCGGGCTGGTGGAGCGGCTCGCCGCTCGGAAACCATCGGCCTGAGGGCCGATGACCATCACTCGACACCCACCGACCGGCCGCGGACTCGTCGCGGTGTGGCTGGTCCTCGCCGTCGGTTTGGGTGCCTTGCTGCTGGTGGCCGGGGTGGCTGAGGGACCACTGGACGACGCCGACCAGGCGCGCCAGCGCCCGGGGGTGCTGGACCTGGCCCCGCTGCCCACTTCGGCGGTGCCGGTCACCGACTCCGTACCGCGGTCGGGCCGGCCGGCGGTGGTGTTCTTCACCTCCTCCGAGCGTCTGGACGGGCTGTGCGCCGCGGTGCGCGCAGGCGAGCTGGATGCCGATGTGGCAATCGTGACCCCAGCCGCCGGACCGACCTGCGGGACAGCTGCGATGGTCGCCGACCCCGCTGGTCGACTCGCCGCGACCTACCAGCTGCGGCAACCCGACGGTGGCGGTCCGCCGGTCGGTTACGCGGTGGTGGACGCCCAGCGCCGCGTGCGGTACGCCACGCTGGACCCCACCACGGCCGAGCACCTGTTCGAGGTGCGGACCATGCTGGCGGCGCTGTGACCGACCAGCCCTCCTACCGGCGGCGGGTGAGCGACACGGCCGCGGCGTTGCGGCTGTGCCTGTGGTGCCTGCTGGCCGTCGCGGTGGAGATCGCCCTGTTCCTGTCCTACCGCGGTCACGACTCCCGGTTCCACTGGTTCACCCATTTCTTCGTCGGCGCATCAGCGGCGCTGCTGATCATGGCTGTGGTGGCTTGGCGCCAACGGTGGCCGGTGCGTTACCCGCTGATCTGGCCGATCCTCGGGCACCTGATCGCGATGTTCCCCGACATCCTGTTCGCCCAGGGCATCGCCCACCAACGGTGGATGGACGTGTTCCTCGGCCACCTCAACACCCACTTCATGCCAGGCCGCAACCTCACCTGGTACCTGGTGTTCCTGGCCGCCCTCGGGTTCTATCTGGCCGTGTTGGGCAGGATCAGGCGACCGCTACCGGCTGCCGCGCTCGGAGCCAGATGAACACGCCCTACCGATGTGACGGCAAACATCATTGCCAGGTGAGCGCGGTCAGTCGCCGCTCGTATTCCTCATCGTCGATCTCCCCACCAGCGTACCGGCGGCGCAACACCTCTCGAGCCGAATCGATGCTGCCCTGATCAAGCGTGCCGGAGTCGCTCTGCCGCAGGTGGCGCAACAGCCAGACGCTGCCGAGCACGACGAACACGAGAACCGCGAGCAGCACAATGATCAGCAGCAGCCCCCACAACCCCATGCCCCACATCATCGCGTCCATCACGGGCCCTACCTCCTGTCCTGCCGACTGCTCTGCCGAGGGCATCTGGGTACCGGTTTACCCCTTCCCTCACCGTGGTACATCCGGAAAGCGCTGTCGAGGGCCCGATGCCACAATTCGTGCACTGCACAACCCAGTAA
>JACDBJ010000098.1 GCA_013695005.1 Pseudonocardiales bacterium | reverse complement strand
GTGGGGTCGTGTGCTGACTGACCGATTCCGCCGGCGCGATCATGTTGCGCAGGCTCAGCCGCCGCGCCGGTGGGCTGGGTGCGTCGCCGGCGCGGAACAGCGGGTCGTCCGGGTCGGCCAGCAGCGGCCGCAGCCGGCGGCGGGCCTCGTCCAGCGGCATCCGGCCGGCCGGGTCCTTGACCATCAGGGCGGCGATCACGTCGCACACCGGGCCCTGCTGCGACGGGCGAGGGACCTCGCCGTCGACGACCGCGCTCACGGTCTTCACCGCGTCGCCCTCGACGTTGTAGGGCGGCTGCCCCTCCACGGCGGCGTAGAGCGTCGCGCCAAGCCCCCAGAGGTCTGCGGCGGGCGTCACCGGCCGGCCGGCGGCCACCTCGGGGGCGATGTAAGCGGGCGAGCCGAGCACGAGGCCGGTGGTCGTCATGGGCGCGTCCGCGGTGTTGCGGGCGATGCCGAAGTCGGTGAGCTTGATCCGCCCGTCGTCGGCCACCAGCACGTTGCCGGGCTTGACGTCGCGGTGCGTGATGCCGCTGCGATGCGCGGCCAGCAGCGCCGCCGCGGTCGAGACGCCGACCGCAGCAGCCTGTTCCTGGTTGAGCCGGCCGACCTCCGTGATCACCGCCGACAGGTTGCGCGAGGGCAGCAGTTCCAGCACGACGAACGGGTTGCCGTCGACGTCCACCACGTCGAACACCATGATCACGTTCGGGTGGGACAGCCCGCCGAGGGCGCGCGCCTCGCGCAGCATCCGCTCGCGCAGCGCGGCGGCCTCACCCTGCGGCACGCCACGCGGGACCTTCAGCTCCTTGACCGCGACCGCGCGCTGCAGCACCTCGTCGAAGCCCGCCCAGACGGTGCCCATCGCCCCGCTGCCAAGCGCCTCCGACAGCCGGTACCGGCCGGCTATCGAGCGCGGCTGCGCATTGGCGGGGCCTGGCATGCCGGTCATTGTCCACGCGTGCGGTCGCACCTGGCGCTGCGGCTGGTCTACTTGGTCGAGCCGGCCAGCACGCCCTGGACGAAGTAGCGCTGGAAGGAGAAGAACACGATCAACGGGATGATGATCGAGATGAACGAACCGCTGGCCAGGATGTCGATGTTGGACCCGAACTGGCGCAGCTGACCGCGCAACGCGATCGTGATCGGCTGAGAGTCCGGGTCGGCGAACACCAGCGCCACCAGCAGATCGTTCCACACCCAGAGGAACTGGAATATCGACAGCGACGCGATCGCCGGCAGCCCGATCGGCAGCACGACGCGTCGGAAGATCGACCACTCCGTCCCACCGTCCATCCGGGCCGCTTCGAGCAGGTCGCGCGGGATGCCGGAGAAGTAGTTGCGCAGCAGGAACACCGCGAACGGGAGCCCGAAGGCGACGTGGAACAGCACGACGCCGGTGATGGTGCCGAACAGCCCGGTCGCGCCGTAGAACTTGGCGATCGGGATTAGCGCGATCTGGATCGGGACGACGAGCAGCCCGACGACCCCGATCATCACCCAGTCCCGGCCGGGGAAGTCGATCCAGGCCAGGGCGTAGGCCGCCAGCGCGCCGATCAGCACGACCAGCACGGTCGCCGGCACGGAGATGAGCACCGTGTTGATCAGCGACGAGGTGATCGTCGACTCGCCGAGCAGGTTGGCGTAGTTCTCCAGCGTGAGCTGGCTGGGCGCGGTGAGCGCCGTCCACCACCCGCTGGAGGAGTTCGCGGTGTCCGGGCGCAGCGAGGAGATCAGCAGCCCGAACACCGGGACCAGCCAGAACACGGCGATGACGATCAGAATGACCTGCACCGTGCCCTGGCCCAGCCGGCCGGCGATCCGGGTGGCGATCGAGCGGCTGGGAGTTCCCGACGTGTTGAGGTCCGGTGTCGGGTCGAGTGTCTCGGTGGCGGTTGCCATCACTGGTCTCCCCGGAAGCGCCGGATGTTGAAGATCATGGCCGGCAGCACGAGCAGGAACAGCAGGATGCCCAGCGCACTGCCCAACCCGGGGTCGTTGCCGCCGAAGGACACCTGCCACATCTGCAGGGCCAGCACGTTGGCCTCGGGCAGCACGGAGCCCGGCGCCATCACCAGCACGAGGTCGAAGATCTTCAACACCGTGATCACCAGCGTCACGAACACGACCAGCAGCACCGGCGACAGCAGCGGCACCGTCACCCGTCGGAACACCTGCCACTCGGTGGCGCCGTCCACCCGTGCCGCCTCCAGCGCGTCGCGAGGGATGGCGGCGAGACCGGCTGCGATGAACGTCATCGCGAACCCTGCCATGATCCAGATCCAGGCAGAGATGATCACCGGGGTGACCAGCGTGCCGGTGAACCAGTTGATGCCGCGGAACGGCGCGGTGAAGTTGTTCTCGGCCAACCTGATCTTGTAGTCCCCTGGGGGCAGGTCGGGCACGACGTAGCGGCCGTCGTTGCCGGTGGTCATCGTCGCGACCGTGGCGTTGTCGCGCAGCACCTGCAGCACGACGCCAGGCATCCCGCGTTCGCCAGGATCGATGACGCGCTCGGTGCCACCTCCGACGTCGAGCCAGACCAGCCCGCGCAGGCCGGGGCCGGGCTCGGGCTGGACCGCCTGGACCGCGCCCTCGGGCAGCTTGTCCGGGGCCAGCCCGGTGATCGCGAGCGGGGCGACGTCGTTCGCCCCGAACGTCCGCCCGGTCACCAGGGCGCCGCTGGGGTCGGGGGTCAACGTCGCGGGGTCGCGGGGCCGGGCGCCCGGATACAGCGACGGACTGCTGAAGGCGTCGTGCACCGACACCGTGATGGCGTTGGCCAGCCCCCGCTCGGGCTCCTGGTCGTACACCAGCCGGAAGATGATGCCGGAGGCGAACAGCGAGATCGCGATCGGCATGAAGACCACCAGCCGGAACGCGGTGGCCCACCGGATCCGTTCGGTCAGCACCGCGAACAACAGCCCGACCGTGGTCACCACCGCCGGCGCGACGATCACCCAGATCGCGGTGTTGCGCAGCGACAGCAGCGTCTGCGGGTCGGTGAACGCCTGGACGTAGTTGTCCAGCCCGACGAACCTGTCGCCCGCGGCGTCGTAGGTGCTGCGGATCGCCGAGGAGAAGATCGGGTAGATCAGGAACAGCAGCAGCAGGGCCAGCGCCGGCAGCAGGAACACCAGCGCGAGCCGAGGCGAGCCGCCCGACAGGACGCCGGTCCGCCGACCCTCGTCCGGGGTCGGCGAACCGGCGTCCGCACCGCGGGGAACGCCCACAGTGTCGGAGCTCACGGCCTGACGGTCACTTCTTGTAGGCCGCGGCCGCTGAGGTTTCCAGGCTCTGCTGGACCGCAGCGACGTTGGCCGGGTTGGCCAGGAAGTCCTGCATGGCCTTCCAGAACCCGGCCCCCTTCGTCCCACCGAAGGCCGACGGTGTGAGGTCCGACAGGTCGTATCGCACGTTGTCACCGGCGTCGACGAGCTCCTTCGCCAGCTGTCGGGTGGTGGCGTCGGGGTAGACGTCGTTGGCCACCTTCTTGTTCAGCGAGAGCAACCCACCGGCCTTGGCCCAGACGGACGCGGCGTCGGAGGACGCCAGGAACTCCATCAGCGCCGTCGTGGCGGCGTCGTCCTTGAACGCGACCGCGATGTCGCCACCGGTGACCACCGCGGACTTGCCGGCGAGCTGCGGGAAGGCGAAGTACCTCGCGGTGTCGCCGACCGTGAACGCCCCGGCCTTGGTGATCTCGGCGGAGACGAAGTCACCCTCGAAGGTCAGCGAGGCCTTGGGGTTGGTGCCGAAGACGTTGGTCACCGATGTCGGGAAGTCGGTCGCCACCGCGCCGGCGTTCCCACCGGGGAAGAACGACGACTGCCCGAAGACCTTGGCCAGCTCCTCGAACGCCTTGGTCACCGAGGGGTCGGTCCACGGGATCTCGTGCTTGGCGAGCTTGTCGTACATCTCCGGGCCCGCGGTCTGCAGGTAGATGTTCTCGAACCAGTCGGTCAGCGCCCAGCCGGGCTCGCCGGCCACCGACAGCGGAGTCTTGCCGGAGTCGGACTGCTTCTTGAGCTCGCTGATGAACTCGTCCCACGACTTCGGGGTGGTCGCCACGTCGGCGGCGTTGTACCAGACCGAGGACTTGTTTGCGGCCTTGAACAGCACGCCGTAGGTCTTGCCGTCCACCTGGCCGATCGACTTCGCGCCGGCCGAGAACTGGTCGGTGATGATGCTCTCGACGTTGGCCGCCAGCGGCTTGAGGTTGCCCGCGCGGGCGAACTCCGCGATCAGGCCGGGCTGGGCGATCATCGCCACGTTGGGCGCCTGACCACCGGCGACCCGCGTCTTGATCACCGTGGGCAGCTCGTCACCGAGGGACTCGTACTGGACGGTCGCCCCGGTGCGCTTCTCGAACTCGGTGAGCACCGCCTCGAAGTTCTGCTGCTCGGTCTTGGACCAGACGGCCGCGACCGTGAGGGTCTGCCCTTGCAGTGCCGCCGATCCTGGCGCCTTGGCCGGTTCGTTACTGCTACTGCTGCACGCAGCCGAGGACAGGGCGAGCGCGGCCACCGCCGCTGCCGTGACCATCTTGGGTAGCCTCATGGCCAGCCTCCTAGTTGACAAACGAATCAGTCCCAGACGGACTTGCCCGTCTGCAGGTCGAAGAAGTGCAGCCGGGCCGTATCGATGCGCACCTTGATGGGCTGCCCGACATACACCCGGGTGCGTGGGCTGAACCGGCCGACGAGCACGGTGCCGCTCGTACCGGCCACCGCCGCGCCGGTCTCGTCGACGAGCTGCTTCTGCTCCTCGGTCAGCACCGCTTCGGCCTGCACCGGGAAATGCACCATCACGTCGCTGCCCATGGCCTCGACGAGGTCGGCGACGGAGGTGAGCGTCGCGCCGGGCTCGTCGCCGACGATCTCGGCGTCCTCCATGTCCTCCGGGCGGATGCCCACCGCGACCTGCTTGCCGGCGTAGTTGCGCAGTGCGGGCCGCTGGTGCAGGACGCTCTCCGGGACCTCGAGCGTGGTGTCGCCGATGCCGAACGTGGTCTTGCCGCCGTCGACGGTGAGCGTCGTGGAGATGAGGTTCATGCCTGGCGAGCCGATGAAGCCCGCGACGAACAGGTTGGCCGGCTGCTCGTAGAGCGTCTGCGGCGGGCCGACCTGCTGCAGCAGGCCGCCGCGCATAACGGCGACCCGGTCGCCGAGGGTCATCGCCTCGGTCTGGTCGTGGGTGACATAGGTCGTGGTGACGCCGAGGTCGCGCTGGATGCGGGCGATCTGAGCGCGCATCTGGACCCGGAGCTTCGCGTCGAGGTTGGACAACGGCTCGTCCATGAGAAACGCCTGCGGCTCGCGCACGATCGCCCGGCCCATCGCGACGCGCTGGCGCTGGCCGCCGGAGAGCTGGCGGGGCTTGCGGTCGAGGTGGTCGGTCAGCTCGAGGATCTCGGCGACCTCGCGGACCCGCTTGTCGATGTCGGGCTTTTTCATCTTGCGCAGCGTCAGCCCGAAGCCGATGTTCTCGTGCACGGTCAGGTGCGGGTAGAGCGCGTAGGACTGGAACACCATGGCGACGTCACGGTCACGGGCCGGGACGTTGTTGACCTCTCGGTCGCCGATCCGGATGGTGCCCTCGCTGATCTCCTCGAGACCCGCGATCATGCGCAGGGCGGTGGTCTTGCCACAGCCGGACGGCCCGACCAGGACGAGGAACTCGCCGTCCATGATGTCGAGGTTCAGGTCGGTCACAGCTCGCGTGCCGTCGGCGTAGGTCTTGCCCAGATGCTCGATGGCTATGGCCGCCATGGCTCTCCCTCAACCAGCGGTTTGCCCCACCGCAGGTTTGCAGGATGTTACGAGCATCAACCAGAACGGCACCTTAAAGAAGTAGCACAATCGACTTAATCGACGCCGTGGGGCTACGGTCGAAGCGTGCCAGTCCTGCTTCTGGTCGAGGACGATCGCGCCGTTGCGGCGGCCATCGTCCGGGCTCTGCGCGACCGCGGGCACCAGGTCAGAGCGGTCGGGACGGCGTTGGACGCGCTGCGTGAGATCAGCTCCGAGGACGTCGAGCTGGTGATCTTGGACCTCGGCCTGCCCGACCTCGACGGGGTGGACACGCTGCGGCTGATCCGCGGTGTGAGCAAGGTGCCGGTGGTGGTGGCCACCGCCCGCAGCGACGAGGGCAACGTCGTCAAGCTGCTCGACGCCGGCGCCGACGACTACCTGATCAAGCCGTTCAGCAGCGAGCACCTCACCGCCCGGATCAACGCGCTGCTGCGCCGGTCGCGGTCGCAGTACCCGAGCTCGGTCGGCGACTCCATCACCGTTGGTGCGCTGCGCGTCGACCTCACCCAGCGCGAGGCGTTCCTCGGTGCGGACCGACTCGCGCTGACCCGCAGGGAGTTCGACCTGCTCGCCTATCTCGCCACCCACGTCGGGCGGGTGGTGCACCGCTCGGAGCTCAGCCAGGAGGTGTGGCACCAGCCGCCGGGCAGCTGCGAGCAGAGCATCGACGTCCACCTGTCCTGGCTGCGTCGCAAACTCGGTGAGAGCGGGTCGGACCCGCAGTTCGTGCACACCGTCCGCGGCGTCGGCGTCAAGTTGATGGAGCCGGTTTGCGACGGTTCGTCCGCTGGCTGATCGTCGGCGGCTGCGTACTGACCGCGGCTGTTGTGGTGACGGTCGCCGGTGTCGCGCTCGGGGTTGGTGAGCACCAGCGAGCGGTGCAGGCCGCGGAGAGCGACGCCGCCGCGGTGGCCAGCGTGCTGGAGGCCAGCACCGACCACGACACACTGCTGGCCGCCGTCGCCCGGACCGCCACCGGGCGTGACGGCCGCCTCGGCGTCCGCATCGACGGCCGCCCCACGGTGGGCACGACGCATCCGGCCAGCGAGCGGGGGATCGTGGTCCAGCGGCCGGTCAGCACCGCCGAGGGGCGCCCCGCCGTGATCGAGACGGTGGTGCCCGGGTGGACCCCGTCGGTGCCGTTCCTGCAGCTCCTGGCGTTGCTCGCCGCCGCCGGTGCCGTCGCGGTCGGGGTGGCGGTGCTGGTGGGCCACCGGTTGGTGCGGCCGGCCGAGGCGGAGTTGCGGCGGGTCGCCCGGGTGGGGTGGTCGATCTCCAAGGGCGGCGCATGGCACTCGACCCGGGCGGTGGTCCTGCCGGAGGCCGCCGAGCTGGACCGAGTGCTGCACGCCGTCACCGCGCACGCCGACGCGTTGCGGATCAGCGAGCGTGAGTTGATCAGCGACCTGTCGCACCGGCTGCGCACCCCGCTGACCTCGCTCGCGCTGGACGCCGAGGCGATCGGCGACGGCGAGGTGGCGCAGCGGATCCGCAAGGCGATCGACGCCCTGAACGCCGACGTCGACGCGATCATCCGGGCGGCGAGGCCGGACGAGGTGTTGCCCTCGCACTGCGACGCGGTGGCTGTGGTGCGCGGGCGGATGACGTTCTGGTCGGCGCTGGCCGAGCACGCCGGGCGGTGTTGCCAGGTTTCGGTGAGCGGCGGGCCCGCGGTGGTCCCGTTGACCTCCCGCGACCTGGCTGCGGTGCTCGACGCGTTGCTGGGCAACGTGTTCGGCCACACCGCAGACGGGTGCGCGGTGGGGGTGTCGGTGGTG
>JACDBJ010000093.1 GCA_013695005.1 Pseudonocardiales bacterium | reverse complement strand
TCAGGTTCTGGCGCGTCTTTGCAGTCGAACGGTTGGGCCATAGCCGGCGAGCCGATCAACGCCGAGCCCGCCACCAGCGCGACAACCACCGCCACAGCCGCCCGGCGCCTACGCCGATCTGGGCTGGGAGGCCCTTGCTCAGCGCGCCGGTGGCGGCGCAGCCCGACGATCACCGCCGCCGCGATCACCAGGATCGCGGCGGTCACCGGGCTCGACTCCCCGTCACCTCAGACCGTCGCCGGCCCGGTCGAGTTGCGAGGCATGCTCGTCGGCCAGGTCGAGCTCCGTCAGGTCGTCGAGCAGGTCGATCTCCTCGTCGTCGAGCAGGTCGTGCTCGATGACCATCGGCGGCTGGGACGCGCCGTTACTCGGTGCTCCGGCCGCAACCGGGATCGGCACCGGCTCTCGGGCCTGCTCGTCCGGAGCGCTGACCGCCGCCGCGACGGGGGCGGCCGGGACACCGGGGCCGGAGACGCGGCTGGCGTCCGGGTTGGTGTCCAGCGCCTCCCGCAGGTGGCCGAGGTGCGGCGCCTCGAGGTCGATGCGGATCTTCTCCACGCCGCCATGACCGTCGGCGAAGACGAACTGGCGCGGGGTGTCGTCCGGCCGGTCGTCATGCCGCGGACGCGGCGACAGCGTCCCGAGCATCTGCTCGTAGCCGACTCCGGTGGGAACCCGTAGCAGCCGCAGCGCCTCCGCCTGGGCCTCGTCGTCGTCGGTCCGCCCGACGAACACCGCGTTGACCAGCGACGCGAACCCGGAGACCCGCAGCAGGTCACCGGCGAGCTGTGAGGCGAACAGCGCGCGGACGTTGAACTTGCGGGAGTCGCGTGCGAGGCGGTCGATGAGCACCTTGCCGGTCGGCACCTGCGACAGGAAGTGGCTCTCGTCCAGGGCGACGCCCTTTCGGATGTTGCGGTCGACGTCGTAGATCGTCCGCTGGGTGAGCCAGCTGGCCAGGTTGAGCAGCTCCACGGCCAGCGACTCGTTGTCGGTCCACTCGTCGCGGGGGCTGCCCGGCCGGGGCAGGGTCATGCCCTGCATGGTCAAGACCGTGAGCCGGTACTCGCGGTCGACGTGCCACGGGTCGTCGCGCGAGGTGTCCGGGAACAGCAGCGCCGCCTGCGGCAGCTCGCGCCGCTCCTCGAGGAAGTCGGCCACCACGCCTGCATGCTCCTGACCGTCCCTGGCATGCCGGCGCAGTACGTCGATCACTTGACCGGGATGGCGGTCCGGCGCACCGCCGACCTCCCGGACGGCGCGCAGCAGCACGATCCGGGTATGCGGCAGCTTGGACACCTCGAAGGGCAGCAGCCCGGAGAGGACGTCGAGCACGAGCCGGCGGCGAGTCGCGCCGGCCAGCGAGCGTTCGCGCCGCCACGCCCGGTCCGGCTCCTCCTCGTCCGAGAAGTGCTCGATCTTCGGCTCGGCCACGACGCGGTAGGGGTTCAGGATTCCCGGGTCGGCCCGCAGCAGGTTGATGTGGCGGGAGAACGGCGCGAGCTCCGGCAGCCGGGTCAGCTCGGCCAGCGGGCCGGACGGGTCCAGCACCGTCCAGCGGGCGCCGGCGCGCAGCGTCTTGTAGACGATCAGCCCGGTCAAAAAGCTCTTCCCCGACCCTAAACCGCCCACGACCGCGGTCAGGCCGGACGCCCGGCGAATCTCCTGCGCAAGCCACGGGTCCCACGCCACCGGGCGGCGGGTGGCGGTGCACGTCTCGCCGAGCATGATCCCCCGGCGGTCGCCGACGGACGCGGTCGCCGCCGGCACGGCTGAGGCCGCCCAGCTCACGGAGCCACGCCGGCGATAGGCGGTGGAGGCGAGCGGCTCGCCGGGGATGAACTCCCTGGCGTAGCGGTACTGGGCCTCGGGGTGCTCGACGGAGACCTTGGGGCGGTAGATGTCGAGCACCTGCTGGGCGTGCGAGAGGGCTTCGGCCTCGTCGCGCCCGGACACCGCGATCCGCCACCAGCCGTAGAGACGGGTGTTGAGCTGAGTCAGCCCGCCGCTGAGCTCGTCCTCGACCTCCAGGACGCGGTCGGCCTGCCGGGCCAGCGACATCGGCGGATCGAGATCGTGATCATGGGTGTAGTGCCGGATCTGGCTGCGGACCTTGCCCATCTGGCGCTGCAGCTCGCTGGCGACCTCCTCCGGGCGGCGGACGTAGACCCGCGCCGACCACTCCACCGGAAACGGCAGCCGGTCGGAGTGCTGCATCCACGGGTCGTCCACCTCCGGGATGCGCAGCCCGTCCATCAGACCGAGCGTGAGCACGACGACGTTGCGGCTCATGGCCTGGTTGCGTACCCGCCCGACGACCTGCACCGACGGTGCATACGGTTCTTGGAACAGCTCCACGCCGTCGGTGAACGCGGCCAAGTCCTCGGTCTCCCAGCGCTGGACCGGCGACGCGGCCAGCCCGCGCGGCGCGGGCAGGCCCAGCGAGCATGACCGGTACATCAGCCATGCGACATCTGCCGCATCCGCCGGGAGCGCGTCCAGCCCGGGGCCGGCGACCAGGTCGTCCAGGTGCCTGATCTCCGAGGCCAACGCCTCGATCTCGGCCCTTGCAGCACTCGGGACCATCTTGCCCAGCACCGGCGCGGCCTTCTCCACCCAGCGGTCCAACATCGTGCGGCCGGAGACCTCGATGCCGAGGAAGACCTCTTTGTCCGACATCGACAGGCCCATCAAATGCCGCTGTTCGCCCTCCAGGAACCCGTCCCACCCGAGCGCTCCGGCGACGTCAGGCATCCGACCGAGCGCGTTGTGATCGAACGACTCCGCCCACATGTGCACGGGGTAGGGGCGGCTGGTCACCCGGATGTGCAGCCAGCGACCCTGCAGCTCGCCAAGCTGTGCCGCGATCTGCCTGATCAGCAGCTCGCGCTGGTTGTCGCTGCGGAAGCTCCAGGCCTGAGCTCCGAGCCGGTACCAGGCCATCACCTGACCGCCGGTCCGCGTGAGGTGCCCGTCGATGGATCGCAATGCGATGGCCGGCGTGTACTCGGTCAGCGCGGACTCGCCGGCGAGCGCCCTGCCACGCCGCTTGCGGCTGCTGGACTCGGACTTCTTCGTGGCGGACGTCTTGGTGGCCGGCTTCGGTGCCGCCTCTGGCCGCTTCGACTTACGCCGCGCCACGAGCCTGTGCCTTCCGTTGCCTCCTGGACAGCCGCCGGCTGCCAGCTGCACCCGGGGTGGGCCGCACCTTGACATGGCCAAGGTGAACCGGACCGCCTCGCCGCTGGGTCCGCCGTCGCGGGCCCTTCACCTCATGTGAGAACAGAGTCAGGACCTGCTCGGCCGGACGGTCGTAGTTGATTCGCTTGCCGATGAACTTGGTCAGTAGAACAGTGAGGACCAGCGCCCAGGCGACTGAGAAGAAGTTCAGGTCGATCCCCACGCGGCGCTGCAGGAACATCACGGCGACCATGATGACGAGGCCGATGCCATAGGAGACGTAGCGTGCCCGCCACGGGAAAGTCGCGCGCGGTGGCCCCAGCCAGACCGCGTCCACCCGATAGACCTCGTCGTCGGTCCGGACCAACAACCCCGTCACCCCACGATGAGGCTGGCCAGGAACTCCCCGACTTTGGTGCCGTTGCCGGACACCGCTATGCCGAGCGCGATCAGGCCGATGATCAAGCCGATGCTTCGACGGGCGACCCCGGCGTTGTCACCACGACCACCGATCCACAGCAGCATGATTGCGATAGCGAGCAAGATCAACGGAACGATGTTGCTCTGAATCCAGCTCTGAAGGCCACCGGTGTTCAGCCCTTGGGCCAGCAGGTCCACTTTCTCTCCCGGTGCAGCCATGGCGGCCCCTTCTCCCTCGTCCTCCGCCAAGGCGCCCCCGCACGAGCCCCCACACGGACCTAAACGACCCGACTCGATGCGCTTGGCCGCCGCGCATGAAGCGCCAATCGTCGAGTAGAACACTTTGACTGTGCGAATCCTAGGGGTCACCGGTAGTGCGAACGGCGGCAGCCAAACGTGTGGCCGCCGAGGTGCCGAACGGCGACTGCACTGTCCGAGTGACGCGTCCCTCGTTCGGCAGCATGAGACACCGGTCATACGGGCACTCCGTGGCCGTGCAAGGCCCTCTACTGGCGGGTAACTTGCTTCCCTACGCCCTTAAGCGACGCCGTTCGTGGTGGCGACTGGTAGGAGGAACCCGTGGCAGTGCGATTGGTAATCGGCCTGCTGATGACGGCACTCGGCGTGGCGGTCGCCGCACGTCGCGGGTTCTGGCTCTACCGGCTCATGCGGTCCGGGCAGCCGGCACCAGGGCGAAGTGATCACCTCGGCGAGCGACTCAAGGCGCAGCTAGTCGAGGTCTTCGGCCAGAGTCGGCTGCTGCGCTGGACGGTTCCGGGGGTTGCCCACGCGCTGACCTTCTGGGGCTTCGTGCTGCTGCTGACCGTCTACATCGAGGCCTACGGCGCGCTGTTCGACGAGGACTTCCATATACCGTTGATCGGCCAGTGGGCCGTGCTCGGCTTCCTGCAGGACTTCATCGCGCTCGCGGTGCTGGCTTCGATCATCGCGTTCGCGATCATCAGAATTCGCGAGGCGCCCGAGCGGCGGCAGCGGGCATCGCGGTTCTACGGCTCGCACTCTGGCCCGGCTTGGCTGATCCTGTTCATGATCTTCAACGTCGTGTGGACGCTGTTTTTCTACCGCGCGGTGGCCTCGGCAGCAGGCAACCTGCCGTACGACTCGGGGGCGTTCGCGTCGATCGGACTCGGGAGGCTGTTCACCGGCTTGGGTCCGGACGCCCTGTTCGCCGTTGAGACGGTCGGGCTGCTGCTGCACATCGGCGTCATGCTGGCCTTCCTGGTGATCGTCGCCTACTCCAAGCACCTGCACATCTTCCTGGCCCCACTCAACGTCGCCACGAAACGACTGCCGAAGGCACTCGGGCCGCTGCTGCCGATGGAGTCCGGCGGCAAGCCGATCGACTTCGAAGATCCGGGCGAGGACGACAGCTTGGGTCGCGGCAAGATCGAGGACTTCACCTGGAAGGGCATGCTCGACATGAGCACCTGCACCGAGTGCGGGCGGTGCCAGAGCCAGTGCCCGGCGTGGGCTACGGACAAGCCCCTGTCGCCGAAGCTCGTGATCATGGATCTGCGCGACCACCTGTTCGCGAAGGCACCGTATCTTATCGGCGGCAAGGCCCTGTCCGACGACAGGAATGGGCCGGGGGAGGGCGCGCTCGAGCCGGAGGCGAACGGCGACGGCCACGGCGTGCCGGAGTCCGGATTCGAGCGGGTTCGCGGTTCGGGACCGGAGCAGGCGATGCGGCCGCTGGTCGGCACGGCGGAGGCCGGCGGGGTGATCGACCCCGACGTGCTGTGGGCCTGCACCAGCTGTGGCGCGTGCGTCGAGGAGTGCCCTGTCGACATCGAGCACGTCGATCACATCATGGACATGCGGCGCAACCAGGTGCTCGTCGAGTCGGAGTTCCCGTCCGAGCTGGGTGCGCTGTTCCGCAACCTGGAGAACAAGGGCAACCCGTGGGGGCAGAGCGCAAGGGAACGCTTGGACTGGACCAAGGCGCTCGACTTCGACGTGCCGGTTTTCGACGGTGAACTGGCGGAGGACGCCGAGTACCTTTTCTGGGTCGGCTGTGCAGGCGCGTTCGACGACCACGCGCGCAAGACGATCCGGGCGGTGGCCGAGCTGCTGCACCGCGCCGGCGTCGGCTACGTGGTGCTCGGACCGGAGGAGACCTGCACCGGCGACCCCGCTCGCCGGGCCGGCAACGAGTTCGTCTTCCAGCTTCTGGCGCAGCAGAACGTCGAGGTGCTCAACACGGTATTCGAGGGTCGCGAGCCGGGTCGCCGCAAGATCGTGACGACCTGTCCGCACTGTATGAACACGATCGGCCGGGAGTACCCGCAGCTTGACGGGCACTACGAGGTGGTGCACCACACGCAGCTGCTGAACAGGCTGGTCCGCGACGGCAAGCTGAAGCCGGTGGCCGCGCCGGAGGACACCGGGCCCGAGGTGACGTACCACGACCCGTGCTACCTCGGCAGGCACAACGAGGTGTACAGCCCGCCCCGCGAGCTGGTCGGCGCGTCCGGTGCGGCGCTGACCGAGATGCCGCGGCACGCCGAACGGTCCTTCTGCTGCGGCGCAGGTGGCGCCCGCATGTGGATGGAGGAGCCGATCGGCAAGCGGATCAACCTCGAGCGCACCGAAGAAGCGCTCGGCACCGGTGCCGAGAAGATCGCCACCGGCTGCCCGTTCTGCCGAGTGATGCTCACCGACGGTCTGACGGAGAAGCAGAGCGGCGGCGAGGGCACAGACGTCGAAGTTCTGGACGTGGCTCAGATGCTGCTCACATCCGTCAAACGCGGCGACGACGGAGATGCCGCGAAGGCGGGCGCCTAACGCGACGGAGCTGTGGCTCCTTGCGAACAGGGCACGAACTGCGTCACGAAGTACGTCTGCCCGGTCGTACGCGCGATCGTGAGTTGCCCTAGCTGTGGCCCTGCGCTCGTTCCAGAGCTCCAGGTCATTCGGCACGCATCGACCAAGGACTCGTCTCCCCGCCGCGTCAGAGGTGCGCTGGCAGAGCTGTATGCCCCAGCGTCAGAGACACGAGCGGCTAGCAGCTCCACGGCTGCACGGCAGTCGGTCGCTCCCTGCGCCGCTGCGAACTGCTGGACCGCCTGACCGTCCAGGAGCGTCTCGCAGACAGCGGGCGAGTCACGCCTGGCGATGCTCGTCAGCAGAACTGGCAACACGCCGGTTGGTCTCGCCGCTCCAAGGCGCCCTCGATCCTGGATTTTAGCCTGCGCCTGCTGCTCCAACTGGTCGGCGTTGGCTTGTTTCAGGGTGAAGCCGTAGCCGATGCCGGAGACCAGGAGCAGGGCCGAGCCGACCGCCAGCACCTGCCAGCGGGGCAGGCGCAGCACGCCCGCGACCACGATGCCGAGGCTGAGCCCGAGCGCCCACACCCAGGGGCTG
>JACDBJ010000074.1 GCA_013695005.1 Pseudonocardiales bacterium | reverse complement strand
GCGCGGGGTCGTCGATCCCGATGGCCTCGATGCCCACCTGCTGCAGCTGCCGGTAGCGCCCGGCCTGCGGGCGTTCGTAGCGGAAGAACGGTCCGGAGTAGCGCAGCTTGACCGGCAGCCCGGCCCGGTCCAGGCCGTGCTCGATCACCGCGCGGACGACGCCGGCCGTGCCCTCCGGGCGCAGCGTCACCGAGCGCCCCCCACGGTCGGCGAAGGTGTACATCTCCTTGCTGACCACGTCGGTGGACTCCCCCACGCCGCGCGCGAACAGCGTGGTGTCCTCGAAGATCGGCAGCTCGATGTGCCCGTAGCCGGCGCGGTCGGCGGCGTCGGTGAGCGCGCGCTGCACGGCCAGGAAGTCCGCGGAGGCCGGCGGGTAGTAGTCCGGGACGCCCTTGGGCGCAGAGAAGATCGTCTGGACGGGCTGCACGGTGGCCGTCACAGCCCCCGTCCCCGGCTCGGTAGCTGCATGCCCTGCAGGAACGGGTTGCTCGCCCGCTCGCGGCCGATCGTCGTCGTCGGGCCGTGGCCGGGCAGCACGACCGTGGCGTCGTCGCGGGTCAGCAGCTTGTCGCGCAGGCTGCGCATCATCTGCTCGTGGTCACCACGGGGAAGGTCGGTGCGGCCGATCGATCCGGCGAACAGCGTGTCGCCGGCGACCACGACCGGCGTGCCCTCGTCGGTGACCGAGCTGAACAGCACCGAACCGGGGGTGTGACCAGGAGCGTGGTCAACGGTGAGCGTGACGTCGGCCAAGTCGATGGCGCTGCCGTCGTGCAGAGTGCGCACCTCGCGCGGCTCGCGAGACGGGAGGTCGGCGCCGAAGAATGCCGCGGCCTGCGGCGAGAAGCCCTTGAGCGGGTCGGCGAGCAGCTCGCGGTCCTCGGGGTGGATGTAGGCCGGCACGTCGTGGCCGTCGCACACCGGGGTGACGCCGAAGGTGTGGTCGAGGTGCCCGTGAGTGAGCAGCACAGCGACCGGGGTGAGCCGGTGCTCGGCCAGCAGCGCAGTCAGCGGCTCCACGGCCTCCTGGCCCGGGTCGACGACGATGCAGGCGGAGCCCCGACCAGACGCCACCACGTAGCAGTTGGTCTGGAACGCCCCCGCGGGGAACCCGACGATCAGCACGCGTCCAGCCTAATGGGGGCCTTACGTGGGCGGTCGCTACGCTCCCGGGGCCTCGGGGAGGGTGCGACGGCGAGGGAGGACAGCAGCGGTGCCGACCAACCAGCAGCGTCGGGAAGCGGTCAAGCGCAAGCTCGAGCGCCAGCAGGAACGGCGAGCCGAGGACGCCCGCAAGCGGCGCCGGTACACCGTCGTCGCCGCCGTGGTGGCAGTCGTCGCAGTGGTGGTCGGCGTGGTCGCCCTGACCATGATCACCAATCGCACCGCCGACGAGGTCACCGCGTCGCCGCCGGCCGTCACCCCGTCGGGCATCCCCACCGAGCCCGCGCCGCCCCTCAAGCGTCCGACCGCCCTGCCTGCCGCCGCGACCTGCGCGTACCCGGTCGGTCAGGCGGCGACCAAGCCTGCCCAGCCGCCCGCGACAGCCAACATCTCGGCGGAGGGCACGGTCGGCGTCGCGTTGGACACCAACTCCGGCCAGATCGGACTCACCCTGGACCGGGCGCTGGCTCCATGCACGGTCAACAGCTTCGTCAGCCTCGCGAGCCAGGGCTACTTCGACGGGACGAGCTGCCACCGGCTCACCACGGCTCCCGGCCTGCAGGTGGTGCAGTGCGGCGACCCGAGCGCCCAGGGCTCCGGCGGGCCCGGATACACCTTCGCCGACGAGGTCTTTCCCGAGCTGACCTACGGCCGGGGCTACCTCGCGATGGCCAACTCCGGGCCGAACACCAACGGGAGCCAGTTCTTCATGATCTACGGCGAGGCCCAGCTGCCACCGAGCTACAGCGTCTTCGGCACGATCACCCCCGACGGCCTCAAGGTCGTGGACGAGATCGCGAAGAAGGGCCACGACGGGTCGCTCGATCCCAGCCCTGGCGGCGGCAAGCCGATCACCGAGGTGAGTATCCAAAAGGCAACCGTCGCGAGCTGAGGTCCGAGGCGTCGTGGGCTTCGCCACGGGTGGGTAACAGGGCAATTCTCGGCACGATTAGCGTGGAGTGACCATCGACCGCAATCGAGCTGCGAGGAGTGGCAGACCTGTGAGCCCTGAGCACCCGAGTGTCGGGCTGGCCGTGATCGGCGCCGGCTACTGGGGCCCGAACCTGGTGCGCAACGCGCAGGCCACCCCCGGAATGCGGCTGGAGTACCTCTGCGATATCGACGTGGCCCGTGCCCGCCGAGTGATCGGCGACTACTCGACGGTGCGCGCCGTGGGCTCAGTCGAGGAGGTGCTTGCCGATCCAGCGGTGTCCGCGGTAGCGATCGCCACGCCGCCGGCCAGCCATTACTCAGTCGCGATGGCGGCGCTTGAGGCCGGCAAGCACGTACTGATCGAGAAGCCGCTGGCACCCACCTTCGAGGAGGGTCAGGAACTCGTTGAGGTGGCCGACCGACGCGACCTCGTACTCATGCTCGACCACACCTACTGCTACACCCAGGCCGTGCAGTACATCCGCGACCTGATCCGTAGCGGCGAGCTGGGTGACCTTCAGTACCTGGACTCAGTGCGGATCAACCTCGGGCTGGTGCAACGGGACGTCGACGTGCTCTGGGATCTTGCCCCGCACGACCTGTCGATCTTTCAGTCGATCATGCCAGCCGACGTCTGGCCGATCGCCGTCGCGGCGCACGGCTCCGACCCAGTTGGGGCCGGCCGCGCCTGTGTGGCGCACCTGACCGTCAAGCTGTCCAACGGGTCGATGGCCCATGTGCACGTGAACTGGCTGTCTCCTACCAAGATCAGGAGAGTGGTGATCGGCGGCTCCGCGCGCACCGTCGTCTGGGACGATCTGGACCCGACTCAGCGGTTGTCGGTCTACGACCGTGGCGTGGAGTGTGCCGATCCCGATGAGCTCGGTGCCGACGCACGAGCTGCGACGATCGTCTCCTACCGCACCGGCGACATGGTCGCCCCTGCGATCCAGGACAAGGAGGCGCTGCGGGCGGTGATGACCGAGCTCGTGGACTCCATCACCCACCACCGGCAGCCGATGACCGACGGCCGGTCCGGGTTGGAGGTGCTCGCGCTCCTCGAGGCCGCATCGACCAGTCTCGCCGAGGGCGGCGCGTTCAAACCCATCCGAGACCTCCGCACGGGAAACGTCGAGACGACGTTGCTGCGTGACGAGGTCCTCGCATGAGCCGTGCGGCTGCGGGCCCGCTGATGGTGGTCGCGTCATGATTCCGGTGATGCTGCCGATGCTGGGCGAGGAGGAAGCCAAGGCGGTGGCGGATGCCGTGCGCTCGGGATGGGTTGCGCAAGGGCCACGGGTCGCCGCGTTCGAGGAGGCCTTCGCCGCCGAGGTCGGCGCTGCGCACGGCATCGCCACATCGTCGTGCACCACTGCGCTGCACCTTTGCCTGTACCAGCTCGGCATCGGCCCAGGTGACGAGGTCGTCGTTCCGTCGCTGTCCTTCATCGCGACCGCGAACGCCGTGCGCTACTGCGGCGCCGCTCCGGTGTTCGCCGATGTCGATGCCGAGACGGGCAACCTCGCGCCGTCCAGCGTCGCCGAGGTGCTCTCGCCGCGGACAAGGGCCGTTCTCCTCGTGCACCAAGGCGGCCAACCGGCCGACGTCGAGGCGATGCGCGCGGTCTGCGGCGACATACCGGTGATCGAAGACGCGGCGTGCGCGGCCGGCGCGACGCTGCGTGGCCGACCGGTCGGCGCCGGTGCGGTCATGGCGGCCTGGTCGTTCCACCCTCGGAAACTGTTGACGACCGGCGAAGGCGGGATGATCACCACCGACGACGCCGGCTGGGCCGCCCGGCTGCGCAGGCTGCGCGAGCACGGGATGAGCGTGTCGGCGGCGGACCGGCACGCCTCGACGACGATCGTCCTGGAGACCTACGACGAGACGGCGTTCAACTACCGCCTGACCGACATCCAGGCTGCGATGGGGCTGGTGCAGCTACGCCGGTTACCGGAGATCGTGCGCCAGCGCCGCGAGATGGCCGCTCTGTACCACGAGCTCCTCAGCCCGCTCGGCCTGCGCGCGGTCGGAGACCCGGCTCACGGGACGACCAACTATCAGTCCTTCTGGGTCACGCTGCCCGAGAGCGCCCCGGCGCTCCCGGAGGTGCTCGCGGGGATGGCCGAGTCCGGAGTTTCGGCCCGCCGCGGCATCATGGCCGCTCACCTGGAGCCGGCGTACGCCGGCCGCCCGCACATCCCACTGCCGGTCACCGAACAGCTGACTCACCGCTCGATCATCCTTCCGCTGCACCACAAGCTCAGCAGTGCCGATCAGCACACCGTCGTGGACGCGATGGCTCGCGCCCTGCGGCTGGAGCCTGCTCGACCGTGAGGAGAGACCGCTTTTCATGACGTCGACGAACCCGACACGGTCGACCGATCCGATCCCGCTGGTCGATCTCGCCGCGCAGCACGCACAGGTCGCCGACGACGTCGCGCGAGGCTGGTCCGACGTGCTGTCCAGCACCGCGTTCGTGGGTGGCCCGCAGGTCGCGGGATTCGAGGCCGCGTTCGCCTCCTACGTCGGCGCGGCGCACTGCGTCGGAGTGGCGAACGGAACCGACGCGATCGAACTCGCGCTGCGGGCGCTGGGCGTCGGCCCAGGCGACGAGTGCATTGTTCCGGCGAACACCTTCATCGCGACGGCGGAGGCGGTCGTGCGCGCCGGCGCCACACCGGTGCTCGTCGACTGCAGGGCGGACACCGCCTTGATCGACACCGACGCGACATTCGCGGCCCTGACGCCACGCACCCGCGCGGTGCTGCCCGTCCACCTCTACGGGCAGATGGCGGAGGTCGAGGCGCTCACGGCCATCCTGCCGCCCGAGGTGACGATCGTCGAAGACGCCGCCCAGTCTCAGGGCGCCCGCCGGCACGGCCTCGGATCCGGCGCGGTGGGACGGATCGCCGCGACGAGCTTCTACCCCGGCAAGAACCTCGGGGCCTACGGCGACGGCGGCGCCGTGCTGACCTCTGACGACGCACTTGCCGACGCGGTGCGGCTGCTCGGCTCACACGGCTCGGCGCGCAAGTACGAGCACAGCACGGTCGGCTTCAACAGCAGGCTGGACACCCTCCAGGCAGTGGTGCTCTCGGCCAAGCTGCGGAGGTTGGACGCCTGGAACGACGAGCGTCGGATGGCCGCGAAACGCTACGACGCACTGCTGGCCGGCGTGGACGGCGTGACCACCCCAGTGGTGGACGCCGGCAGTGAACCCGTGTGGCACCTCTACGTCGTGCAGGTTGATCATCGCGACGAGGTGCTCGGCGGGCTGCACGCCGCGGGGATCGGCGCCGGAATCCACTACCCGACGCCGCTGCACCTCACCGGTGCCTTCGCCGACCTCGGCCTGCGGTCGGGCGCCTTCCCGGTGGCCGAGTGGCTGGCCGGCCGGATCCTGTCCCTGCCGATCTACCCCGGGATCACCGGAGCGCAGCAGGAGCGGGTCGTGGAGGCCATGGCCGCCGCGGTGAAGAGGTGACGGCACCGCGGGGCGTCCAGGTACATCCCCAGGGACTCTGCGAGAGCACCGAAGTCGGGGAAGGCACGCGGATCTGGGCCTTCGCGCACGTGCTTGCCGGAGCGCGGGTCGGCCGCGACTGCAATATCTGCGACTGCGCATTCGTCGAGGACCACGCGGTACTGGGCGATCGGGTCACCGTCAAGAACGGAACGCTCGTGTTCAGCGGCGTGACGTGCGAGGACGAGGTCTTCCTCGGTCCGAACGTGCTGTTCACCAACGACCTGCGGCCGCGCGCGGCGATCCGCCGGCCAGCCTCCGAGCTCGTGCCCACGATGGTCCGGCGCGGCGCGACGCTCGGCGCGGGTGCGGTCGTGGTGTGCGGCGTGGAGATCGGTCAGCATGCGTTCGTCGCGGCTGGGTCAGTCGTCACCCGCAGCGTGCCGGCCTACGCGTTCCAGGCCGGCAACCCCGCACGGCAGAAGGGTTGGGTCTGCGTGTGTGGCAACCGCCTGGACCCAGCGCTGCGGTGTCCGGCCTGCGGCGCTCGTTACGAGCTGCACGGGCACGAGGTTCGCGCGGTGGCGCCACAGGATTCAGTCGTAGGACGACTCCGAGTCGGATTGGAGGACTGACATGGGCAGCACACCACTCGTCATCGGCGGTGCGGGGTTCATCGGATCCGCGCTCGTGCGTCACCTCGCGCAGATGGGCTCGGTACGCGTCCTCGACGACCTCTCGACCGGGCGCGCCGAGAACATCGACGGCATCTCCGGCGTCGACTTCATCAAGGGCTCGCTGCTGGACGAGGACGTCGCGCGGACTGCGCTGCAGGGCGTGTCGACCGTGTTCCACCTCGCCTGCCTCGGCGTGCGCCATTCCATCCATGACCCCATCGCGAACCATCAGGTGAACGCGTTCGGCACGCTCAAGCTCCTCGAGGCCGCTCGCGACCTCGGCATACCCCGGTTCGTCTACGTCAGCACCAGCGAGGTCTACGGAACCGCGGAGACGGTGCCGCAGAGCGAGGACCACCCGACGTGGCCGCACACCGTCTATGGCGGAGCCAAGCTGGCCGGCGAGGCGTACACCCGCGCGTACCACCGCACCTACGGCCTCCCGACCGTCGTGGTCCGGCCGTTCAACGCCTATGGGCCGCGATCGCACCACGAAGGCGACAGCGGCGAGGTGATCCCGAAGTTCATCCTCCGGACCAAGAACGGGTTGCCTCCCATCGTGTTCGGGGACGGACAACAGACGCGAGACTTCACGTTTGTTGACGACACCGCGCGCGGTATAGCCGCGGCCGGACAGAACGCGGACGCAGTCGGCGAAACGATCAACCTGGGAAGCGGCCGCGAGATCACCGTGCTGGCCCTGGCTGATGTCGTGACCGCAGCAGCGGGACGCCCCGATCTCAAGCCTGAGCTCCACCCGGCACGCCCGGGAGACGTGTTACGTCTGATGGCCGACTCGCGCAAGGCGGCCGACCTCCTCGGGTGGCAGCCCGAGGTGTCGCTGGCCGATGGCATCGACCGCCTTCTCGCATGGCATGAGTCGCGTGGGGTGGACTGGGCGGCCGCCCTGGACGAGGACATCTCGTACAACTGGAAGCCAGCAGGAGCCGGTGGAAGCCAGCAGGAGCCGGCTCAACCGGCTGAAGCTGAACTGCCGGCTCAGCCGGCGGAAGCTGAATTGCCGGCTCAGCCGGCG
>JACDBJ010000071.1 GCA_013695005.1 Pseudonocardiales bacterium | reverse complement strand
CCCGAAGCCGGCGCAGTCGGGGCAGCCGGGGAGCGCGGGCTGGGCTCATGTCGTGCCGAGCGTGGTGCCCACCAGGTACCCGTGCCCCCGGACAGTTCGCAGCACGGCCCCGGCACCGACCGCGTCGAGCTTGCGCCGCAGGTAGCCGACGTAGACCTCGACGGCGTTGCGGCTGGCTGCCTGCTCGTCGCCCCACACCACGCGCAGCAGCTCGTCCTTGCTCAGCACGATGTCGGGGTGGCTGCACAGGGCGTGCAGCAGCGCGAACTCCCGCGGCGAGAGCTCCACCGGCTGCCCTGCCCAGCTCACCTGCTTTGCGGCGGGGTCCACGACCAGCGCACCCAGCCGCAGCCGCCGCCTGGAGCCGCCCAGCTCCAGCTCACGCCGGCGAAGTACGGCCCGCAGCTGGGCCACCAGCACGACGAAGGAGAACGGCTTGACGAGGTAGCCGTCCGCGCCGAGATCGAGTCCGTCGGCCTGGTCGACCTCGCCGTCCTTGGCCGAGACCAGCAGCACCGGGGTGTCCACACCCTGCGCGCGCATGGCCTCCAGCACCCGGTACCCGGACAGCCCCGGCAGGATGATGTCGAGCACGACGGCGTCAAAGGTGCCGGTCAGCGCCGCGCGCAGCCCACTCGGTCCGTCCTTCGCGGTGACGACCTCCATGCCCTCCGCGATCAGCCCGCGGCCGAGGGCAGTGCGCACGCCGGGCTCGTCATCGACCACGAGCACGCGTGCCACGCCCGGAACGCTACGCGCCGGCGTGCGCGCATCCGAGCCACTGCGGCGGTCGCTTCTCAGTGGCTTCTCAGAGGTCGTGCGCGAGGCTGTAGCCATGAAGCTGCGCACTGTCGGGCTCGGGCTGGTCGCCAGCGGAGTGATCGGCCTCGGCCTGCTCACCGTTCCGCTCGGTGCCACCGCCGCGCCAAGCCTGCCGCCCGTCGAGCCGGAGGCGTTGATCGCCTCGGTCTTGGCGCCACACACCGACGCCTTCGCAGGCACCGTGGAGCTGGACAACCAGCTCGGGCTGCCGGCGCTGCCGGGGATTCCCCAGGCGGCCAACGGCAAGAGCGCGGCGCAGGTCGCCACCGACGGGCAGAACCGCGGCCGCGTGTCGCTGCCGAGCGGGGCCGCCGAGCGCCTGGTCGTCGCGGACGGCACCACCGTGTGGGCCTGGGACTCCGCCAAGCGGACCGTGACCAAGACGCCCGCCGACAGCAAGGGCGCCCCCGGGGCGACCGAGCCGCTGGCCAACCCGGCCGACGCGGCCAAGAAGCTCCTCGACGTGGCCCGCCCGTTCAGCACCGTCAGCGTCGACGGCACCTCCGAGGTGGCCGGCCGGCCGGCATACGAGCTGGTTCTCGCGCCGTTGCCATCCGAGCGGACCCTGCTGCGCGAGGTGCGGCTCGCGGTGGACTCCGAGAAGCGCATCCCGCTGCGGCTCACCGTGCTGGCTCACGGCTCCCCCAACCCGGTGCTCAAGATCGGCTTCACCGAGCTGTCGTTTGGCCCGCAAGATCCGGCGCTGTTCCAGTTCACGCCGCCGGAAGGGGCCACCGTCCGCGAGCGGTCCGCATCGGACGTGCCCGATCCGGGGCAGCTGCCGGCGTCCACCGTGGTCGGCGAGGGCTGGGACACCGTGCTGCTCACAAAGCTGCCGACCGAGGCCGGCGGCGGTCCGAGCGCCGCCCAGCTCGGCGGGTTCGTCGCCGCGCTGGGCAAGCCGGTGAGCGGCCCGTGGGGCAACGGACGGCTGATCACCACGACGGTCGCGAGCGCGATCCTGACCGACGACGGCCGGGTGGCGGTCGGCGCTGTGCCGGAGCAGGTGCTCAGCCAGGCGCTCAGTCGATGACCCTCGGGCCACTGACCCTCGAACGATGACGCAGCGGCCATGACGGAGACTGCCTCGGTGACGGACTCAGCCGGGGCCGGCGCGACCAACGGAGCTGTGACCGAGCAACCGCCGGCCGTGCGGGCCCGTGGGCTGCGCAAGGTGTTCGGCAAGACGGTCGCCGTGGACGGCATCGACCTCGACGTCCCGGCCGGCGCCGTGCTCGGAATGCTCGGCCCCAACGGCTCCGGAAAGACGACGCTGGTCCGGCTGCTGCTCGGGCTGTCGCGACCCACCGCCGGGCACGCGGAGCTGCTCGGTGAGGCGATCCCGGAGCGGAGCGCACACGCGCTGCCGCGGGTCGGCGCGCTCGTCGAGGGCCCGGGGTTTCACCCGTTCCTGTCCGGCCGGGAGAACCTGCGGCGCTGCGCCGCCGCCGAGCCGTTGCTGGCCACCGCCGCCATCCCCGACGCCGTGGACACGGCGCTGCACCGCATCGACCTGGTCGGTGCCGCCGACCGCGCCTACCGCGGCTACTCGCTGGGCATGAAGCA
>JACDBJ010000047.1 GCA_013695005.1 Pseudonocardiales bacterium | reverse complement strand
ATCCGCGAGCTGCTCGGCGGTGACGTACCGGGCCGCCGGGAGACGTTGCAGTACGCGGTGGCGCTGATGGCCGCTGAGGCCCGGCTGGCGCGGGCCCGGCCGCGCGGCGGTTGGCGCAGCGACAACTACACCTACACGCCGTGGCTGGACTGGTTCGGCCTGCCGCTGGCGCTGCTGGAGCCGGCGGACGGCCGGGTCGAGCTGGCCCGCTGGTACCTGGGCGCTTTCGGTCCGGCGTCGGCGGCCGACCTGCGGTGGTGGGCCGGGTGGAATGCCCGCGACACCGCCGCTGCGCTGGCGGCGCTGCACGCCGACGTCGCCGAGGTCGTGATCACCGCGCAGGACGGCACGCCCACGCAGGCGTACCTGCCGAGCGAGCACGAGGCGGCGCTGCCCGCGACCGACCCTGACGCCGCCCGAGGAGTGCGCCTGCTGCCGGTGTGGGACGCCTACCTGATGGGCTACGTCGACCGGGCGCGGCTGGTGGCGGCCGATGACCGGCCGTGGGTCTACGACAAGGCCGGAAACGCCACCTCGGTGGTGCTGGTGGACGGCATGGTGGCCGGCGTCTGGGAGCACGAGGGCGACGGGTCGGGTGCGCCGTTCACCGTCCGGGTGGCGCCGCTGCGGCCGGCGAATACGCGTTGGTGGGGGGCCGTCGAGCAGGCGGCCACGGAGCTGGCATCGGCCGTGGAGGCCTCCGAGCTGCGGTTCGAGCGCGCACCGCGGCCCGGCCCGCTCGCCGACGGTGCCCGCAACGCGTTCCTCGCCCCGATCCGCCTCGCCGGCGGCTGAGCTCAGCCCCACCCGCCGCGAACGGAACAATTGGGCTGCCAGATTGCCCGAAAGTGCCGTTCGTTCGGGTTAGGCGGGGCCGGGGCGCTCCAAGGGCACGCCGTCGCGGCAGAGCGGGCAGTCGTCGGCGTCCCAGAGGTTGGATGGCACCGTGGCCAACGCGGTGAGCTCCGCGCCCCAGTCCTGCGTCAGCTCGACCGCGCGGGTACCGAGCGCCAGCAGCGCGCCGACCACCACCGGGCGTGAGCCGATCTCGGTGAGCGCATCGCGCGTCTTGCCGACAGCAGAGCCGGCGTTGACGACGTCGTCGACGACGGCGACCCGCCTGCCGGCCAGCTCCTCCTGCCGGCCGGCCGGGATCCGGTAGCTGACCTCCGTCGGCGAGGTGAAGCGCTGCGCGTAGTAGCAGTCGACGTCCAGCCGCGCGGCGACGAGCTCCGCCACGATCGCGCCGCCGACCAGCGGCCCGCAGACCGCGGAGACGTCGTGTTCGCGCAGCAGGTCGGCCAACCCACCAGCCCAGCGCTGCACGTCGGCGGCCGACACGAGCAGCCGGTCGAGGTCGAGCCACAGGTCGCCGTGGTGGCCCGACTCCAGCAGGAAATGGCCGGCGCGGCCGTTCATCGCCTCCAGCAGGTCTTGCGTCACGGGTCAGTCGCTCTCCGGGACGAGCCACAACACGCCCGACGGCGGGATCCGCAGCACCGCGGAGGCAGGCTGGCCGTGCCACGGCTCGTCCTCCGCGACCACCTCGCCGAGGTTCCCAACCCCGGACCCGCCGTAGCCCTCGGAGTCGGTGTTGATCAGCTCACGCCACCGCCCGGCCACCGGAAGGCCGACCCGGTAGTTCTCGTGCGCCCCGCCGGAGAAGTTCGCGATGCACGCCAGCCGCGAACCGTCCGAGCCGAAGCGCAGGAAGGAGAACACGTTGCCTGCGGCGTCGTTGGCGTCGATCCAGGAGAACCCGCCTGGGTCGTTGTCGCGGCTGTAGAGCGCTGGCAGCTCGCGGTAGGCGCGGTTGAGGTCGCCGACCAGCGACTTGATCCCGGCGTGCAAGGGGTCGCCGAGCAACCCCCAGTCCAGCCCGTGCGACTCCGACCACTCGCTGACCTGCCCCAGCTCGCCGCCCATGAACAGCAGCTGCTTGCCAGGGTGCGCCCACATGTAGGCGAGCATCGCGCGCAGGTTGGCGGCCTTGTTCCAGTCGTCGCCCGGCATCCGGTTCCACAGCGAGCCCTTGCCGTGCACGACCTCGTCGTGGCTCAGCGGCAGCACGTAGTTCTCGCTGAACGCGTAGAGCAGGGCGAACGTCATCTCGTTGTGGTGCCACCCGCGGTGCACCGGGTCGCGCGCGAGGTAGTTCAGGGTGTCGTGCATCCAGCCCATGTTCCATTTGAGCCCGAAGCCGAGGCCGCCGAGGTGGGTCGGCCGGGTCACACCCGGCCACGCGGTGGACTCCTCAGCGATCGTCATCACGCCAGGATGCCGCTTGTAGACGGTGGCGTTGAGCTCCTGCAGGAACGCCACCGCGTCGAGGTTCTCCCGACCGCCGTAGACGTTGGGCAGCCACTCGCCGTTCTCGCGGGAGTAGTCGAGGTAGAGCATCGAGGCCACCGCGTCGCCCCGCAGGCCGTCGACGTGGAACTCCTCCAGCCAGTACAGCGCGTTGGCCACCAGGAAGTTGCGTACCTCGGAGCGGCCGTAGTCGAACACGAGCGTTCCCCAGTCGGGCTGCTCGCCGCGGCGCGGGTCGGCGTGCTCGTAGAGCGGGGTGCCGTCGAAGCGGGCCAGCGCCCACTCGTCGCGGGGGAAGTGCGCGGGTACCCAGTCCACGATCACGCCGTAGCCCGCCTGGTGCAGGGTGTCGACGAAGTAGCGGAAGTCGTCCGGCGAGCCGAAGCGCGCGGTCGGCGCGTAGTAGGAGCTGACCTGGTAGCCCCACGAGCCGCCGAAGGGGTGCTCCGCCACCGGCAGCAGCTCGATGTGGGTGAAGCCCGTCTCGCCGAGGTACTCCATGAGCTGGTCGGCGATCTCCCGGTAGCCGAGGCCGGGCCGCCAGGACGCGAGGTGCAGCTCGTAGACGCTCATCGGCTGGGTACTGGGCTCGGTCTGGGCGCGGCGGCTCAGCCACGCCTCGTCGGCCCAGGTGTAGTCCGAGGTGGTGACCACCGATGCGGTGGCCGGCGGGACCTCGGCGGCGAAGGCCATCGGGTCGGCCTTCTCCCGCCAGGCACCGTCGGCGCCGAGCACCCGGAACTTGTAGTGCGCGCCCGGCCCGACACCGGGCAGGAACAGCTCCCAGATCCCGGAGCTGCCCAGCGAGCGCATCGGGTTGCGGGCGCCGGACCAGCCGTCGAAGTCGCCGAGCACCCGGACCCCGCGTGCGGTCGGCGCCCAGACCGCAAACGACGTCCCCGTCACCTTGCCGGCCGGGGTGGAGTAGCTCCGTGGATGGGCGCCGAGTGCCTCCCAGAGCCGTTCGTGGCGGCCCTCGGAGATGAGGTGGATGTCGATCTCACCCAGCGTCGGGAGCCACCGGTACGGGTCGTCCACGGTCTCGACGTGGTCGCCGTAGCGGACCGTGAGCCGGTAGTCGCCGGGCGGGGCGGGCACGAGGCCGGAGAACAGGCCGCCGTCGTGCACCCGCTGCAACGGGTAGGTGTGGCCGTCGATCACCACCTGCACCTCGTCGGCGTGTGGGCGCAGCGCTCTGACCACGACGCCGTCGGGGTGCGGATGAGCGCCGAGGATGGCGTGCGGGTCGTGCACCGCGCCGGTGAGCAGCTGCTCTACCTCCGCTCGATCCGGCGCGCACGCATCAGTTGTTGCCGCCTCGGAGCCCACGGAGTCCACGGGCAGAACACTATGCGGCCGAGGTCGGGGATGCCTCACTTGGATCACCGTCAACCCCGTCCCAGAGGGAGGCCTCTGCAGGGCCGGCTCCAACGCAACCCGCACATCTCGATGGCGGCTCCGCGCGTCCGATCAGGTGACAACTGACGATCAGTCGTTTGGCTAGTAACGCTCTGTTCACATCCCTCGATAGTCCGAGCGATCAGGACCCCCAACCCTGACCGTCGTTCCCCGAGCATTTTCGTTCCCCGAACCGGAGGAGCTCCTCTGTGACCAAGCTCACTCGATATCTGGTGCTGCTCGCGGGCTTCGCGCTCGCGATGCTGATGAGCGTTCCCGCTGCGTCGGCCAGCGAGGAAGAAGTCGGCCCACACACCCATGCGTGCAAGGTCGCGACCGACAAGGCCGACAAGGTCGTAGAAAAGATCAAGTACTTCCTCTGGAAGCTCCACAAGGAGCACGAGACGAAGCTGCCCACCGAGGTGGCGGCCGTCGCTCCGGTCCCGGTGCCCACGGAGTGGGTCAAGAAGGACTGGGACAAGAAGGAGTGGACCGAGGAGCAGCTCCTCGAGGTCCTGTACTTCATCTCGAAGCATGAGAAGGTGCCGGACCTGGTCAAGAAGGTTGCTTACGAGCTGAAGGACGCCCTTCACAAGGCGCGCGAAGACCGGTGGCACGCCTGCAAGCCGCCCGCGCAGCACGAAGATTCTCCTGCCGAGCACCATGAGGAGTCACCGGCAGAGCACGAGAACGCACCGGCAGCAGACAACGCCGACTTCTCGCAGGTCAACGACGTGCCTGTCGGACCAGTTGACACTGGCGGCGGCCCGGCGTGAGACGGCTCGCGGGGCTGCTGCTCGTAGCGGTCCTCGCACTCGTCGCGGCCGGCTGTGGAG
>JACDBJ010000003.1 GCA_013695005.1 Pseudonocardiales bacterium | reverse complement strand
CTCCACATCCAGCAGGTCGGCTACCTTGGGGCGGCGCAGGTCGGCTTCGACGACGATCACGCGGCTGCCCGCGGACGCTAATGCGATCGCGAGGTTGCACAGCGTCGTGGTCTTACCCTCGCCCGGCATCGAGCTGGTGACGACGATGACCTTGCACGGGTTGTCGACGTCGACAAACTGGAGGTTGGTCCGAAGCTGCCGGAACGCCTCCGAGCGAGCCGACTGCGAATCCTCGTGCACGGTGAGCGGACGCTTCGGGACGCCGGCGTCGTAGGCGATGCTGCCGAGGTTGGGGGCCTGCGCAGCATTACGTAGCTGCTCCGGCGATTTCACCGACGTGTCGAGCGAGTTGCGGGCGAGTGCGCCGCCGACGCCGATCGCGAGGCCGGCAAGCAGGCCGAGGGCAAGGGTTACCGGCAGGCCAGTCGAGGACGGGGTGGTCGGCGCCGCGGCGGGCTGCACCACCCGCACCGTGACCACGGGTCTGCCACCGGGGGTCGTCGGCTTCTCGAGCTCGTCCACGAGGGCCGGGAAGGTCTCCCCGATCGCGTTCACGAGCTGCGCGGCGCGCTGCGGCGATGAATCGGTTGCCGCCACGTCTATGAGCACCGAGTTGAGCTTGCTCGATGCTGTGATGTGCTTGGCGAGCTGGTCGGGCGTCTCTGCGAGGTTGAGCCGCCGTGCGACGGCGCCGGTGACCCGGGGGCTGGTGAGTAGCTCGACGTAGGAGGTGACCCGGTCCTGCGACAGCTGGGCGCCCTGAAAGGCGGCATTGGTGTTGTCACCGAGCTGCGCAGAGACGTACATCGTGAGGCTCGCTGTGTACTGGGCCGGCCGCAGGAGGAACGCCGCCGCGGCGCCCGCCAGGCCGAGGACAACCGCTAGGACGACCACGATCCACTGCTCGCGGAGTACACGGAGGTAATCCCGCAAGGTCATGAGTTGCCTTCCCGAGCGCCGCTCGACTGAGCGACCCATACGCATGCTGCCGGACCTTGGTCCGCACCACTTTTCTTAGCCGCGGTTTGTCGCGTCGAGATGCCGCCAACGCCATCATGGATCATCGCGGCACCGCCGGAAGTCGATCGTCCGGGTGTTTCTGGAGGTAATCGCCGAGCTGCCGCCGGAAAATGCATACCACATCTCTGCAGCTCGCGAATTGTTCAGGTAGACGACGGACTGGGCGCCTTCCCGTCCAAGACCTGAAACTGGTGCACTCCCGAAGTCGATGTCGCCGCGGGGCAGCTCGGCTCGTGTGAGCGCTCTATCTCCGATCACCGCCAGCACCACCCCTAGACCGGCCACGTCAGTAGGCGCCCGTGCCGCGCACCATGGCCCGGACGGTCTTCCACACGATGGCGAGATCCATCGCCGGCGACCAGTTCTCCACATAGCGCAGGTCCAGCCGGACGCTGTCCTCCCAGGACAGCTCGGAGCGGCCGCTTACCTGCCACAAGCCGGTGATGCCCGGCTTGACCATCAGCTTGCGCAGCGCCTCCCGCTCGTACCCGCTGACCTCCCCGGCCAGCGGCGGCCGTGGCCCCACGATGGACATCGTCCCGAGCAGAACGTTGAACAGTTGCGGCAGCTCGTCGAGGGAGTAGCGACGCAGCACCGCACCGACGCGGGTCACCCGTGGGTCGCGACGCATCTTGAACAGCGGACCCGCACCCTGATTGGAGGCCTGCAACGCGGCTAGGTGCGCCTCTGCGTCGACCACCATCGAGCGGAACTTGACCATCCGGAAGGCCTTGCCACCGCGCCCGACCCTGGTCTGCACGAAGAACGCCGGGCCGCCATCGAGACGGACCGCCATCGCGATCACCAGGAACACCGGTGCGAGCAGCGTGATCGCCGCCACTGCCGCGACACGATCGGCGATGCCTTTGAAGGCGCCGGGCAACCCCGTGAATCGAGGGTTGGTCAGCCGCAACAGTTGCAGCCCGTCCACCGGTGTCATATGCAGCCGAGGACCAGCGATCTCCATCAACCCGGGATCGACCACCAGCTCGGCGCCGCTGCCCTCCAGGTCCCACGACAGCTGCTGCAGGCGCTTGGGTGTCCAACCGGCTGCCGGCGAGACCGCGACGATGCCGAACCCACCCTCGATCGCCACCCGCGCCACCGCGTCAAGATCACCAACCACTGGAGTCCCGATCTGCTGACCCGGTCGATCCAGGCCCGGAGGGGTGCACGCGGCCGTGATGTGCCATCCGCACTCCGGAGCCCGACGGGTATGGGCGACGAGCTCCCGCACCGCCTCGGGACTACCCACGGCCAGCACCGAACGCATCTGGCGGCCCTGCCGGCGCTCACGATGCAGCCGCCGCCGCAGCGCGTAACGGACCAGCAGTGCTGCCACTCC
>JACDBJ010000490.1 GCA_013695005.1 Pseudonocardiales bacterium | reverse complement strand
CTCCACCGCGTGCGGCTTGGCGCAGTCGATCGGGTCACCGATCGCGCGGCCGTCGATGCCGAGGCAGGTGCCGGGCGGCTGGACCCGAGCATGGTCCTGACCAGCCACCATGCCGGTGATCGGGTACAGCGCCCCGGAGCGCGAGTAGGCCTGCAGGCCGCAGCGCAGGGTGCGGTTGCCGTCGTTCCAGCTCCGTTCCGGCGGCCGCAGCACGCTGGAGCGGAACCGGCCGTTGGGGTCGTACTTGCCGGCGAGGTAGGCCACCACCAGCGGGGTGCAGCGCTCGGTGACCATCTGCCGCCAGCGCTTGTCGTCGGCCAGATCCTGACCCGCCACGTCAACGGACGCGACCTGCTCGAACAGGTGTGGCTGGGCGCAGTCCACCATCGCGGCGTCGGCGGCGTCGGCCTGCTTCCACGTCAGGCAGGTGCCCGGGGTGAGCGCGGGTCCGGAGACGGCCGGCGCGGGCAGTGCGGCGATGTTGCCGAGCAGCGGGACCTGGGCGTCGGTGGTGGCGTCGACGGTGGCGACGCTCAGCATGAGGGCCGCGCCGACCACGGCGCCGAGGATCAACCGGCTGGCCGGTGGGCCGCCCTTGAGCCACGAACGTGACTCGGACCGGCGAAGATAACGGGGAGCGCGCAGTTGCATAACGGACCTCATCATGCCGTCGGCGGTCTCACAGATCGTCGCGGGCCGGTATTTTGGCGACGGTCGGTAGCCGAGGTGCTGCGAGCGTGCCCGGTTTCGCGGTACCTGCCGGCCAGGTACCGTTCGCGCGGGGGTGGGTGGATGACCGACCACGACGAGCGCGACCCCACGAGCGCCGAAGAGCCGCAAGATGCGGTCCCGACGCCGCCGGAGGGCGTCGCAGCGCAGCCCGACGCTGCCGAGCACGACGCTGCCCAGAAGGACGCTGCCCAGGAGCCCGGGGCCCAACCGGGGCCCGAGTCCGGGTCGAAGCGGGGCGCGATGCGCTACCAGGACCCGGAGACCACGGTCGCCAGGGAACCCACGCTGGGTGAGCGCCGTGCCAGGGACCAGGCCCGCAAGCGCGAGCGCGAGGCGGCAGAGGCCGCCGTGGCCGAGGGCGCCCGCAAGCGCAAGAAGCGCAAGCGGGTGCTGATCGGGGCGGGTGTGACGGTCGGCGTGGCAGCCGTGGCCGCGATCGGATACGCCGCCAGCCAGCCGGACGAGGTCGTGGCGCGCTGCGTCGACGAGAACGACGTCGTCGTGGACGACAACATCTGCGCCACCGGGCAGGAGGTCGCGTCGAGCAACTCCGGCTACGGCGGTGGCGGCGGGTTCTTCCCGATCTTCATCGGCGGTGGCGGCCGGCAGTACCACTACAACTACGGCGGCGCGGGCGACATCGGGCAGCGTGCGAGCGGCGGCACGACCGTGGCGCCGAACAACGCCAACGTCAGGACGCCGTCGGGCAGCTCGGTCTCGCGTGGTGGCTTCGGTGTGAGCAAGGGTGGCTCCAGCTCAGGTGGTTCCAGCTCCGGCGGCTCGAGCAGCGGCAGCTGACAGGCGATGCGTCGTGAGACCTCCGCCCCGCGACAGGGGTGGGAGCAGCGGGTGGCCGAGCAGGGCATGGTTTTCGGCACGCCGGGGCGGGGCGTCGCCGGGGCACCGCGGCCGTACTGGGACGAGTCGGTGCACTACGTGTTCGAGATGGACGAGGTCCTCTCGCTCGAGGCCGATGTCGAGCTGCTGCAGTCCATGTGCCTCGACGCGGTGGACAGCGTGGTCACTGCCGAGCGGTTCGCCGAGTTCGCGCTGCCCGAGTGGGCCTGGGAGGGCGTCGCGGAGTCGTGGAAGCGGCACGACCCGCACGTCTACGGCCGCTTCGACCTGCGCTACGACGGCTCGGGCCCGGCCAAGCTGCTGGAGTACAACGCCGACACCCCGACCACGCTGCTCGAGGCGTCGATCCTGCAGTGGCACTGGCTCAAGGACACCCACCCCGACGACGACCAGTGGAACTCGCTGCACGAGAAGCTCGTCGAGCGCTGGGGTGAGATCAAGGACCAGCTGCCCAGCGGCGAGGTGCACTTCAGCTGGTCGAGCTCCGACCCCACCGGCGAGGACCACGTCACCACCGCCTACCTGCAGGAGACCGCCGCCGAGGCCGGGCTGAACACCGTCGGGCTGGCCATCGAGGACATCGGCTGGGACGCCGCGCTGGACCGCTTCGTCGACCTCGAGGAAGCGCCGATCAACTGCCTGACCAAGCTCTACCCCTGGGAGTGGGTGCTCACCGACGACTTCGGCAAGCACGCCGTGCGCAGCCTCCCGCAGACGCTGTGGGTCGAGCCGCTGTGGAAGACGCTGCTGTCGAACAAGGCGCTGCTGGCGGTGCTGTGGGAGAACTACCCCGGCCACCCCAACCTGCTGCCGGCCTACCTCGACCAGCCGGGCCTGCTCACCGAGTATGTGCGCAAGCCCCGACTCGGCCGGGAGGGCGCCAACATCTCGATCGTCGCCCCCGGCGCCGAGGTGCAGACCGGCGGCGTCTACGGCCAGGAGGGCTACGTCTACCAGCTGTTCGACCCGCTACCGGAGTTCGACGGGTTCCGCCCCGCGCTCGGTGCCTGGATCGTCGGGGACGCCTCGGCCGGCCTGGGCATCCGGGAGACCGTCGGCCTGGTCACCGACGACGGCGCCGCTTTCGTCCCCCACCGCATCCCCGACTAAGTTCGCTCCCCAACCAAGGAGGACCTCGTGATGAGTGTGCTGGTGGCGATCGACGCCGACTATTTCTCCATCATCGGCCGTGGCATCGGTGCAATCGTGCTCTACGCACTGCTCGGCACTTTGCTGTTGATGATCGGCTTCTACGCCATCGACCTGACGACGCCGGGCAAGCTGAACCAGATGGTGCGCCAGGGCCTGCCGAACGCGGTGGCCGTCACCTCGGCCGGCATGATCAGCATGGCGTTCATCGTGGTGGTGGCGATCTTCGGCTCGTCCGGTCGGCTGGCCGAGGGGCTGCTCGCATCGTTGATCTTCGGGCTCGTCGGGATCGTCGTGCAGGTCGCGGCGGTGCGGCTGCTGGAGTGGATCACCGGTATCCGGATCGGCGAGGTGATGACCGCCGAGCGGTTCGTGCCGGCGAGCCTGGTCGTGTGTGCCGCGCACATCGCGATCGGCCTCGTGGTCGCGGTCGCCATCATCTGACGAAGATTCGCGCGTATTCGTTGACATGCCGGCGGCTGAGCCGCATCCTGGGCTGGTCATGCTGTCGGGGAAGGACGCCAGATGGAGTGCAGACCCTCGTGGCCGGTGACTGCGACAGGAACAACGTTTGCCCCAGGGTCATCGACGACGGTGATCCGGACACCTACCTGGTGCAGGCCCGAAAGTCGACGACCCCGCGGTGCGCACCCGGTTGCAGGTGCCTTCCGGCTGGAGACGCTGCCGGTCTACCCGATCGACTTCGACACCGACTCGTACCGGAGCTACCTCCGGGGTGAGCCGCCGGACGCGGCGAAGAACGTGCCGTGGTACGAGTTCATGGCCGAGCAGG
>JACDBJ010000476.1 GCA_013695005.1 Pseudonocardiales bacterium | reverse complement strand
CTCGCTGGTCGTGCTCGGGGCGCCACACCCGCTGGGGCTGCGCCGGGAGGTGCTGCGCCACCCGCGCGCGCAGGGCCGGGCCACGCTGAGCCACGCGCTGGGCTTCCAGCTGCCGCTGTGGCCAGAGCGCGCGCTGACCGCGGACGGTGCCGAGCTGGTGCGGCGGGTGATGCGGGACTGGTCGGCGCCGCGGTGGGCGGCGACCCAGGAGTTCGCCGAGGTGGTGGAGCACAACCGGCGGGCGATGCTGGTGCCGACGGTGGCGCACTGCGCGCTGGAGTACTACCGGTGGGGGCTGCGCTCGCAGCTGCGGGCCGAGGGCCGGCGTTTCGCCGCGGGGGTGGGACGGCCGGTCGAGGTGCCGGTGCTGCAAATCCACGGGGTAGCGGACCCGTGCGTGCTGCCGAGCACCGCGTTGGCCAGCCAACGCTGGGCCGGTACGCAGGCGCGGTTCGAGCTGCTCGACGAGGTGGGGCACTTCCCGCACCACGAGAGCCCGACCGGCACGACCGACCTGATCACCCGCTTCCTCGCGAGCTAGCCCGCCGCGCTCGTCTTCGCCAGCCGCCACTCATGTGACAGAACATCCGCTGAGAGCAAGAAAAGCCACACGAGTGCCAGGGGTTAAGCCGCGCAGGAGCCGGTGCGGACCCCGGCCGTGCGGCTGCTGGTGGCGGCGACCTCGCCGGCAACCTGCTGGGCGGTCAGCACGAAACCGGTCTCCGAGTCGTCCAACGCCGCGCCGAACACCACGCCGTACACCTCACCGGCCGGGGTGATCATGGGTCCGCCGGAGTTACCGGAGAGCACCTTGGCCCGGACCGTGTACACGTCGCGGGTGACCGTGCCCTGGTCGTAGATGTCCGGGCCGCGCAGCTGGATGCGGTCGCGGATCTTCGCCGCGGTGGCCCGGTACGGCCCGTCCAGCGGGTAGCCGAGCACGATGGCGTCCGCACCCCGCGGCGCGACCCCGGTGGCGAAGCGCAGCGGCTCAAGGCCGAGCCCCGACACGCTGAGCACCGCGATGTCCAGGTCTGCGTTGTAGCTGACCACCCGCGCGGCGCGCTGGCGCCCACGTACCTCCACGCTGACCTCGTTCGTGCCGGCCACCACGTGCGCGTTGGTGATCACCCGCTCCGGGCCGACCACGAAGCCGCTGCCCTCCAGCTGCCGTGAGCACGACGGTGCCTTGCCGCGGATCTTGACCACCCGGTCCTGCACCTGCCGCACCACGGGGCTGTTCTGCAAGGCCGGATCCGGCGGCCCGACCTCGGTCACCGGGGTGTTGCCGAACGGGCCGAGGACGTCCGGGAACCCGGAGTCCGAGAGCAACCGGCGCAGCTGGTCGGGCAGGGAACGCGCCGCGGCGGGCATCACGGAGTCCACGGTGCGCAGCACGCCCGAGCCTTTCACGGCCGAGACGAGGCCGGGGAAGCTCGCCGATGCCAGTGGCAGCGCGATCAGCCAGGCGGCGATGACGACGGTGATCGCCTCCACGATGGAGCCGAGCGTGGAGTCCACCCGGCGGCTGTTCTCGCTCTGGATGCGGTCCCTGATGCGGCGGCCGAAGAAGACCCCGGTCGTCTCGCCGAGGGCGACCAGCAGTACGACGACGGTGATGCTCGCGACGACCTTGGTGGTCGGGGACTCGATGCCCTGCGCCAGCAGCGGCGCCAGCCACAGCCCGAGCAGCGCGCCGCCGAGCACTCCGACGAACGACAGCAACGCGACCGCGACTCCGTGGCGCCAGCCCGAGACCCCGGCCGCCACCGCAAGCAGGATGACGACGATGTCGACCCAGCTCATGCCCGCCGGTCCCCCGAGCTCACCTGGCGACCTCCTGTCGGCCCGCCCCCGACCGGCCACGCGCCATCGACCACGCTGCATCGAGGTCGCGAACGATCTCGGCATCCCATGGGCGTTCCCAGCCGCCGAGATTCAACAGGGCGGACAGTAGCCCTCCGGTGAAGCCCCACACGACAAGGCTCGCCACCTCGAATGCAGGCCCGAGATAGCCCGACGGATGGTGCACCTGGAAGCGGTTCGCGGGGTCGGCCAGCTCGCTCAGCGGCACCCGGATGACGGCCGCGGTCTCGCCCGGGTCGCCCGGTGCGACAGCCACCGGCTCGAACCAGTGTGCGAGCACCGGCGTGACGCGGAACCCCGTCGGCGGCACGAACAGCTGCGGAAGCACCGCGATCGGACGAGCTCCCGACGGGTCCACCCCGGTCTCCTCGGCGGCTTCGCGCAGCGCGGTCGCGACGTGGTCGGCGTCGCCTGGGTCGGTGCTGCCCCCGGGGAAGGCGACCTGGCCCGCGTGGTGGCGCAGTCCGCTGGCGCGCTCGATCAGCAGCACGTCCGGCCCGCGCGCGCCGTGGCCGAACAGCACGAGCACCGCGG
>JACDBJ010000454.1 GCA_013695005.1 Pseudonocardiales bacterium | reverse complement strand
GGTCATTCCTGCTCAAGCTCGATCCAGATCGACCGTCGCCAACGATTCAGGCGCACCCCGGGCCAAACGTTGGTCCGTTTCACTGGGAGAACCGGCGTTTGCGAGTGGGCGAGCTGAGAAGGCTGTTCACGTTCCCCGATGACTTCGATCTCGTCGGATCTCGAGCGAGTGTGCAAGCGCAGATAGGAAACGCCGTGCCTCCCCTCCTTGCTCAGACGGTGGCGAAATCCGTCCTGGCAGCCATCGACGGCTGAACCGACCTCGCAGCCTCACCCACCCGCATTGAGCGTTGGCACTCGGGTGGGTAGAGTGCCAAATACGGCGGGCGGCGACCCGACACCCGCGACGGCGGGGAGCCATCCAAGCCGGTGTGTCAAGTGAGACTCAGGCGCAATACCCCACGAAAGGGGAGGTCACACCCGTGGCGAGCGTGAACATCAAGCCACTCGAGGACAAGATCGTTGTGCAGGCCAGTGAGGCCGAAACGACGACCGCGTCCGGCATCGTCATCCCCGACACGGCCAAGGAGAAGCCCCAGGAGGGCAAGGTCCTGGCTGTGGGTCCCGGTCGGTTCACCGACAGCGGCCAGCGCGTCCCTGTGGACGTTAGCGTCGGCGACGTTGTCGTCTACTCGAAGTACGGCGGCACCGAGATCAAGTACAACGGCGAGGAGTACCTCATCCTCTCCGCCCGAGACGTGCTCGCGGTCGTCAACTGACGATCGTCGCAGACGCGTAATCCCGCCTCGGCGGTCCGCCCACCACGGGTCGACCGCCGGGGCGGTGCTCTGACTCGAGACTCGTAATCTTTGTGAGAGGCAGGACATGGCCAAGCAGATCAACTTCGAGGAGAAGGCGCGACGCGCGCTCGAGCGCGGGGTGAACCAGCTCGCCGACGCGGTCAAGGTCACCCTCGGCCCGCGCGGCAAGCACGTCGTGATGGCCAAGCCGTACGGCGGCCCGCTGGTCACCAACGACGGCGTCACGATCGCTCGCGAGATCGATCTGTCCGACCCCACCGAGAACCTGGGCTGTCAGCTGGCCAAGAACGTTGCCATCAAGACCAACGACGTGGCAGGCGACGGGACCACCACGGCCACCGTGCTCGCCCAGGCGATGGTGACCATCGGGCTGCGCAACGTCGCCGCCGGCGCCAACCCGATGTTGCTCGGCCGCGGCATGCTCGCCGCCGCCGACCGCGTCGTGGAGGTGCTCGGCGAGCGCGCCACCCCGGTGGACGACAACCAGGCCATCGCCGCCGTCGGCGCGATCGCCTCCCGCGAGCAGGCCATCGGCGAGCTGATCGCCAAGGCCTTCGAGACCGTCGGCAAGGACGGCGTGATCACCGTCGAGGAGTCCTCCGCGGTGGTCGACGAGCTCGAGCTCACCGACGGTCTGCAGTTCAACAAGGGCTACATCTCGCCCTACTTCGCCAACGACGGCGAGACGCTGGAAGCCGTGCTGGAGGACGCGTACGTCCTGCTCAGCTCGGACCGGATGAGCTCGATCGTCGACCTGCTGCCACTGCTGGAGACCGTGCTCTCCGAGGGTAAGCCGCTGCTGGTGATCGCCGAAGACGTCGACGGTGAGGCGCTGTCGACGCTGGTGGTCAACTCGATGCGCAAGACGATCAAGGTCTGCGCGGTCAAGGCACCATTCTTCGGCGACCGCCGCAAGGCGTTCCTCGAGGACCTCGGCATCGCCACCGGCGGCAAGGTCATCAGCACCGACGCCGGGTTCCGGCTGTCCGAGGTGGGGCTCGACTCGCTCGGACACGTGCGGCGCGCCGTGGTGACCAAGGACAAGACCACGATGGTGGACGGCGCCGGCACCAAGGAAGCGCTGGAGCAGCGCGTCGGCCAGCTGCGCCACGAGATCGAGGTCGCGGACTCCGACTGGGACCGCGAGAAGCTCCAGGAACGGCTGGCCAAGCTCACCGGTGGGGTCGCCCTGATCAAGGTCGGCGCGCCCACCGAGACGGCGCTGCGGGAGCGCAAGCACCGCATCGAGGACGCCGTCGCGGCCACCAAGGCGGCCGTCGAGGAGGGCGTCGTGCCCGGCGGAGGCGCTGCCCTGGTGCACGCTGCTGCGGAGCTCGTGGACGGGCTCGGGCTCAGCGGTGACGAGGCCACCGGTGTGGCGATCATGCGCCAGGCACTGCTCGCGCCGCTGTTCTGGATCGCGACCAACGCCGGTCACGAAGGTGCCGTCGTGGCGATCAAAGTCGGGGAGCAGGAGTGGGGCAGCGGCTTCAATGCGCTCACCGAGACCTATTCCGACCTGCTCGCCGACGGTGTGATCGACCCGGCCAAGGTGACACGCGCCGCGGTGATCAACGCTGCGTCGATCGCGCGCATGGTGCTGACCACGGAGAGCACGGTGGTGGACAAGCCTGAGGCGGCCGGTGCGGGTGGCGGCGACGACGGCCATGGCCACGGGCACGGCGGCGGCGGGCACGGGGCCAGCGGCCCCGGCCTCGCCTGACGACGTCCTAACTCGTCTACGACGTTCTGAAGTTGATCAAGGGCAAGTGGTGGCTACCGGATCTTGTCCGGCCACCGCTTGCCCTTGATCACGTTCGGAGGCGTCCGGGCCGACGTCGAGGAGACTCAGCTGAGGACGAGCCGGCGGCGGCCGGTGCGCAGCATGACGTCCCGCTCGGACTCGGACATGCCACCCCAGATCCCGTACGGCTCCTGCACGGCCAGAGCGTGGCGGCGGCATGCCTCGATCACCGGGCACCGCTCGCACACCGCCTTCGCCTGGGCTTCACGGTCGGCGCGCGCCGCGCCTCGCTCGCCCTCGGGATGAAAGAACTTGGCGCTGTCCATCCCGCGGCAGGCGGCGTATAGCTGCCAGGCCCATTGGTCCTCGGTGGGACCGGGCAGTCGACGTGTGTCGGCCATCTCTGCACACCCCCGGCGGATGCGGGACTCCACATTGAGTCAAGTTTCACCAACACTAGAACCACTCCAGAACCTGTTCAAGGTCGTGGAGGCGAGTCGGTGCTCACAGTCCCGCCGCAGTGGAGCCGTGACAAGCGCGAGCGCTCGCAAATGGCCCCATTCCTGAGGATTGCTTGATCAACCTCGGCTGCTCCATTAGGACCGGGCCGCACCCGGCTGACGAGTGCCACTTGGCGCAACTTTCCCGAATGGAGGCCCAATACACCCTGATCGTGTCAAGGTAGGCTGCTGCCGAGCCGATATGGGGGACGTACACATCACCCGGCTGCAGGCAACTGCAGGAAGGATTCCTCGTGACGACGGTACTCATCTGCGACGATCGTCGCAGCGTCCGCGAAGGACTGACTCGTGTGATGTCCGCGGTCCCTGGGATGCACAGAATCGATTGCGTGGCGCACGGCGACGAGCTGTTGGCCAGGTTCTCCCGGCAACCCGTGGATGTCGTGCTCGTCGGCACCCAGCGGGCGGTCCCCACCGGTGTGGAGGCCACCCGGCGGCTGGTTGCGGCACACCCGCAGGCCAACGTCATCGTCTTCGGCGCGCCTGACGATGCGGGCAGCATCGCCGCGGCCATCGCAGGTGGCGCCCGCGGATATCTGCGATGGGACGCGTCGCGGCCAGAGCTGGTCGCCGCGCTGGCTCACACGCTCGCCAGCACGGCCGTTCCGGCACCGCGCACCCCGGCAGATCCTGGCGTCCAGCTCACCGAGCGTGAGCTGCAGGTACTGCGTGGGATGAGCCAGGGCAAGAGCAACGGCCAGATCGGACGAGAGCTCTACCTGTCCGAGGACACGGTCAAGACCCACGCCCGCCGGCTGTTCCGCAAACTCGGTGTGCGCGACCGTGCACAGGCCGTTGCGCACGGCTTTCGGCGCGGCCTGGTCTCCTGACCAGCGCAGTAGGCCGTGACGGGGTACCGGGGAGCGTTTCTGAGCAACCTCTGCTGCTGTGAGACGTCTACATCAGTGGGAGCCGGCAACAGCCCCGTCGACCCTCCGGGTTACGGTGATCCCCGCTCGCGGGCCGATCCGCCGACGGTCCCGGGGAGGGAACCCTCCGTGAACCGGTTCACCTGCGATACCTAGGTAACGCCGAGGCAACTCTGTGCGATGACTGAAACAAGGGACGACCTCGACACTCTGGTGTCGGCCGCGATGACGGGCGACACCTCGGCTGTTGAGCGCGTCCTGGTCGCGGTCGAACCGTTGGTCCGGCGTTACTGCCGGGGGCGGCTGGGTCGAGGAGAACGATCGTCCGTCTCGGCGGACGATGTCGCACAGGAGGTACTGCTTGCGGTAATGACGGCGTTGCCGAGTTACCGGGTGCAAGGACGACCCTTCCTCGCATTCGTCTACGGCATCGCTTCCCACAAAGTAATAGACGCGCACCGCGCTGCCGGCCGAAACCGTTCCGACCCCGTATCGGACGTCCCCGACTCGGCCGAGGTCTCAGATGGACCTGAGCAGCGCGCCCTGCACGGTGAGCTGGCGGTCCAGATGGCCCACCTGCTGACCAAGTTGCCGGCGAAGCAGCGCGAGATCCTGGTACTACGGGTAGTAGTCAGGCTGTCCGCGGAGGAGACCGCAGACGCGGTCGGTTCCACACCCGGGGCGGTACGGGTCGCCCAGCACCGAGCGTTGGCCCGGTTGCGCAAGTCGATGCCGGAAGAGGAGGTGGTCTGATGCGAACCCCATGGGCACGTGGCGATGGCTCTGTCCACTCCGCGAACGGCCACGGCGCCCACCGCGCCAACGGCGTCCGACCCGAAGGCCTTGAGACCGAGTCGGTCGCCTTCAACGAGCTGGACGCGGCCCCGATGGACCTGGCCGCCCTGCACGCCGACGAAGAGCTGATCAGAGCCTTGGCCGCCGGCCGGAGCGCGCCGAGCAGCGGCAGCGCCTACACCGACGACCGGTTGGTCGGCATGCTGCAGGCCTGGCGCGCCGAGGTCGACGCCGAGCCGGTGCGTCCGCTGATCACCGTGGAGCAGGCCAGCGCCGCCATCCGCAAGTCGCGCGTCGCCGGTCGCCGCAGGTTGCTCGTGCCGGTGGCCAGCGCCGCCGCCGTGCTCGCCGTGCTGCTGTCCGGTCTGGTGATCGGCGCCCACGACGCCCAGCCGGGCGACCCGCTCTGGGCGATGTCCAAGGTGCTCTACCAGGAGCGCGCAGCGTCCGTGGAAGCCGCGGTAGACGTCGAGACCAAGCTGAAGAAGGCCCGGGAGGCGATGGCCGAGGGCCGTACGGAGGACGCTCGCAACGAGCTGGACGCCATCGCCTCCGGCCTGGACGAGGTTCGCTCCGAGGAGGGCAAGGAGGCGCTGGTCAGCCAGCAGCAGTTCCTCGCCGCCAAGCTGGAGAGTGCTCCACCAGGCCAGCCGATCGACGTCAACGACACGGCGGCCAGCCCCTCGGTCTCACCGTCGTCGAGCAAGGTGAAGCCGCCGCGGCCGTCCAGCTCAGTGCCGACCCCGACGACGACCACACCGGTTCCCGACCCGCCGTCCGCGCCCCCGCAGTCCAGCGGCGGGCCCGGCGACAGCGGGATCGCGCCCAACTAGTTGTCGCCGAGCTAGCCCGTGCTAGTCGTTGCTGAGGACCGCATCGGTGAAGCCGCGGCAGTACTCCCACGTCACGAACTGCGCCGGGTCCGGATTGAACGCCGGCTCGTGCTGACGCATCTGAGCTTCGTCGAGCAGCTGCTGCAGGCTGGCCCGTAGCAGGCCCCACTCGTGATAGTGCGGCTCGCCGCAGTCGGGGCAGTCCACCGCGATGCCACGGATGCCACGTGGCTCCAGCAGCGTCTGGTACACCGCGAGGTCGGCGATGTCGGCGACCACCTCGGCGCGCTCGTCGTTGGTCATCTCGTCGGAGTCGTGAGCGTCCTCGGAGGGGTCGAGCGCGTCCATCGCGAGGGTGGGGTCGTGCGGATCCCCGGCGAAGGGATCGGGAGGCAAGGCGTCCTGCGGCACGGCCGCCAAGCGTACTCGCGTGCTCCGTCCGTGCGAACTCACCGCCTGCCTGCGAACTCACAGCCGGAACGCGCGGGCGCGGCGCCGACGGACCGATACGATGCGTTTACCGCACCAGTTGAGGGGCTGAGCGTCTGCGATGACCACCGAGCCGACCGCGGAACTGCCCGCCAAGTTTGCCATGGTCGGTCTGACCTTCGATGATGTCCTGCTACTGCCCGCCGAGTCGGACGTCCTGCCGGCCAAGGTCGACACCTCCACCCAGCTCACCCGCCGGATCCGGCTTCGCGTCCCGCTGGTGTCCTCCGCGATGGACACGGTCACCGAGGCTCGGATGGCCATCGCCATGGCCCGCCAGGGTGGCATGGGCGTGCTGCACCGCAACCTCCCCGCGCAGGAGCAGGCCGCCCAGGTGGAGGTCGTCAAGCGCTCCGAGGCCGGCATGGTCACCGACCCGGTCACCTGCTCGCCCGACGACACGCTGGCCGAGGTCGACGCGCTGTGCTCGAAATTCCGCATCTCCGGCGTCCCGGTGACCGACCAGGACGGCAAGCTCGTCGGGATCATCACCAACCGCGACATGCGCTTCGAGGTCGACCACACCCGACGGGTGCGCGAGGTGATGACGTCCTCGGGACTGGTGACCGCGGCGGTCGGGGTGACGGCCGAGGCCGCGCTGGGCCTGTTGCGGCGCCACAAGATCGAGAAGCTTCCGCTGGTGGACGGCGCGGGCGTACTGCGCGGGCTGATCACCGTGAAGGACTTCGTCAAGACCGAGCATTACCCGCTGGCCACCAAGGACCCGGACGGCCGGTTGCTGGTGGGGGCGGCCGTCGGGGTGGCCGGTGACGCGTTCGACCGGGCGATGATGCTGATCGACGCCGGGGTGGACGTCCTGGTTGTGGACACCGCGCACGGTCACGCGCGGCGGGTGCTGGAGATGGTGTCCAAGCTGGTCGGCGAGGTCGGCGGTGCGGTGGACATCGTCGGCGGCAACGTCGCCACCCGGGCCGGTGCGTTGGCGCTGGTCGAGGCCGGTGCGGACGCGGTGAAGGTCGGCGTCGGGCCTGGTTCGATCTGCACGACGCGGGTGGTGGCCGGGGTCGGCGTCCCGCAGGTCACGGCCATCTTCGAAGCTGCAGCAGCGGCCTCAGCTGCCGGGGTGCCGGTGATCGGCGACGGCGGGATCCAGTACTCCGGCGACATCGCCAAGGCCATCGCGGCCGGCGCCGGCAGCGTTATGCTCGGCAGCCTGCTGGCCGGCACCGACGAGGCCCCTGGCGAGCTGGTGCTGGTGGGCGGCAAGCAGTTCAAGACCTACCGCGGGATGGGTTCGCTCGGCGCGCTGCGCTCGCGTGGGGACAGCGCGTTCTCCTTCTCCAGGGACCGCTACGCCCAGGACGACGTGCTGTCGGAGGACAAGCTCGTGCCCGAGGGCGTCGAGGCTCGGGTGCCGTTCCGCGGCGCGCTGTCCCAGGTGATGCACCAGCTTGTCGGCGGCCTGCGCTCCGGCATGGGGTTCACCGGCGCGGCGACGGTCGCCGAGCTGCAGCAGGCGCAGCTGGTGCGGATCACCGCGGCGGGGCTGAAGGAAAGCCACCCCCACGACGTCACCATGACCGTCGAGGCGCCGAACTACGTCTCCCGGTAGGCGGCGGGCGCGCGGCGCAGGCCTACCCTGTGCGGCGTGCATGAGCTCGTCGAGATCGGCATGGGCCGCAGCGCCCGGCGGGCGTACGGCCTCGATCAGGTGGAGATCGTGCCGTCGCGGCGCACGCGTTCGTCCAGCGACGTGTCCACGGCCTGGCAGCTGGACGCGTACCGCTTCGACATCCCGCTGATCACGCATCCGACCGACGCCGTGGTCTCGCCGACCACGGCGGTGACGATCGGCAAGCTCGGCGGGCTGGCGGTGCTCAACGCCGAGGGGCTGTGGGCGCGGCACGCCGACACCGACGCGGTGCTCGCCCAGGTGGTGCAGGCCGCCGACGCCGACGACCCCACGGCGGCGACCCGGCTGCTGCAGCAGCTGCACGGTGCGTTGATCCAGCCGGAGCTGCTCGCCGCCGCGTTGGGCCAGGTCCGCGACGCAGGAGTAACCGTAGCGGCGCGGGTCAGCCCGCAGCGCGCGCTGCAGCTCACCCCGGGCCTGCTGGCGGCGGGCGTGGAGATCCTCGTCGTACAGGGCACGATCATCTCCGCCGAGCACGTGTCCAGGGAGAACGCCGAGCCGCTGGACCTGCGGCACTTCATCGCCGACCTCGACGTGCCGGTCGTGGCGGGCGGGGTCGGCGACTACCGGACGGCGATGCACCTGATGCGTACCGGGGCGGCCGGTGTGATCGTCGGGTACGGCGAGTCGGTGGCGACCACGACCGACGCGGTGCTCGGGATCGGGGCGCCGATGGCGACCGCGATCGTCGACGCGGCCGCGGCCCGGCGCGACTACCTCGACGAGACCGGCGGGCGGTACGTGCACGTGATCGCCGACGGCGGGATCAGCGGCTCGGGTGACATTGCCAAGGCGATCGCGTGCGGTGCCGACGCGGTGATGCTCGGCGAGCAGCTCGCGGACGCCGCCGAGGCACCGGGTCGCGGGCTGTACTGGACCTCCGCGGCGGCCCACCCGTCGCTGCCGCGCTCGGAGGTAGCGGGGTTCGCCGCCACCGGCGTCGACCTGCAGACCGTGCTCTTCGGGCCGTCCGCCAGCCCGTACGGCACGGTGAACCTGTTCGGCGCGCTGCGCCGCGCGCTGGCCAAGAGCGGCTACTCCGACCTCAAGGAGTTCCAGCGCGTCAACCTCACCGTCCGCGGCTGACCCGGCGCTCTGACCAGCATAAACAACCTCCACCGACGACCTCGATGCCTCGTGATTGCGGTGCTGTGGTCGCATTGTGGTCGCATCGGCCGCTGCTCGCTCAGCAGCAAGCTCGGCGGCGGCCGCATCGAGCACCGCGCCGTAGGTGTCGGCGGCGGCCGTGCTGACTTCCCGCGACAGGTGACCGTAGAGGTCCGCAGTGATGCCGACCTTGCTGTGGCGCAGCATCTTGCTCACGACCGCTAGCGGCACGCCGGCGCCGATCATCAGGGTTGCTGCGAGGTGCCGCAGATCATGTAGCCGCACCCGCGGTAGGCCGGCCTCGGCGGTTAGCACGTGGAAGCGGGCCAGCGCGTACTCCGGGCGCAGCGGGGCGCCGCTCTCCCTGCAGAACACCAGATCCTCATCTTGGTAGGCGTCCCCCCATTGCGCGCGCTCGACGGCCTGCGCAGCTGCCTGGCGCTGGAATGCTGCGACAACGCGAGCCGACAGCCCGACGCCGGCCGCACTCCCCCGGGTCTTGGGCGCCGTGAACATCAGGTGGCCGTTCACCTCGGAAAGCGTGCGGCGAACCTGGAGGACTCGCACTTCGAGATCGACGTCGGACCAGCGCAACGCGAGCGCTTCGCCGCGGCGCAGACCACATC
>JACDBJ010000439.1 GCA_013695005.1 Pseudonocardiales bacterium | reverse complement strand
CGTGGCCGTCGCGCCGTGAGGCCGACCGTCGATAGCGGGCCGGCTGCCGAGCCCACGAGCCGGCGCCGCCGCGGACCGGCAGGTGGGCTGTCCGAGGGCCTGTCGCTCTCGCTGGCAGGCGCCGTGGGCTCCTTCGCGGGGTTCATCAGCTGGCTGATCGCCGCGCGCATCATGCCGCAGGAGGCGGTCGGCTACGCATCGGCGTTCGTGTCAGGTTTCCTGCTGGTTGCCGGCGCCGCACAGCTGAACCTGGATGCGGCGTTGATGCTGTGGCTGCCCAGAGCGGGTCGGCGAGCGCCGACATTGTTGTGGCGCAGCTACCGGGTGATCCTGCCGATCTGCATCCTGGTCGGACTGGTCTACGTCGCGGTGGTCCCCTCGCTGGCTCGCACTGCCGCCGGTCCGGACGGGCCGATCGCGCTCGGCATCATCCTGTTCGTGATCGCCGCCGCCGGCTGGGGCCTCTGGGGCGTGCACGACTACGCCTTGCTGGCGATCGGCCGGACCTGGTGGGCGCCCTGGCGCAACGTGACGTTCGCGCTGGTGCGCATCGGTCTGCTGGTGGCGCTGGGGGCAAGCTTCGGCGCGCAGGGCATCGTGCTGTCGTGGGTCATCCCCATTGTCGTGTGGACCGTGGGCAGCCTGTTGTTGGTAAGATCCTTTACGGGCCAGTTCGCCAGGGCTGCGACCACTAGCTGGATGCCGAAGCGGACCGAAGTGTTCAGCTTCCTGGGGCCGACCACGATCGGTCACCTCGGCACCGTCCTGCTGTCCAACCAGGTCACGCTGCTCGTCATCCAGTTCTATGGTCCGGAGCCAGGTGCAGCGTTCTTCATCGCATGGCAGGCCGTGCTGGTGATCGACATCACGGCTAACCGTTTCATGCAGCCGCTGTCGGCGCACCTCGCTCGCGAACCCGAGCGAGCCAAGGAACACGTCGACGCTTCCCGGCGCCGACTCTTGATCATCTTCTTGCCTGTGCTGGCGATCGGGATGGTGCTGGCCGAGAAGGGGTTGCAGATATTCGGACCCGGATATGCCCAGGCGGCCACGGTGCTGCGCGTCCTGCTCGTCGGTCTGGCCTTCCGGCTTCTGATCGCCCATGAGCTCGGCAGGCGGCAGGCGTTGAGTGACGGGATGGGTTTCGCCCGACTCCAACTGGTCAGCACCCTGCTGGTGATCGGCGTGGTGATCTTCATACCGGTCGGCGACCCCGGGCCGTCGGGGACGTACTCGGTCGAGTCGCTGGTGCCGGTTGCGCTCGGCTACGCGGCGGTACAGATGCTGTGCGCGGCGACGATCCTGCTCATGCCGTTCGTCCGGGGTATCCGGGCGCGAATGGCCTGACGGTCCGCCGACAGGCCAGGTCCTAGCTCGAACGACGCCACCCGTCTGAGCTACGAAGCGCACCGCAGCCAATTGGTGATGACGAGCCACGCGGCGTAACGCCTCGGGGGGCTCGGAGATAGACCCAGTGACGGGCCGAGCGGCCAGGCTTCGGCTTCACTGCCTCCTGGGTGGTGGGAGGGAGTGGCAACGTATGCAGCGGAGCGGCGATCCGCGGATCAGCGTCGTGGTGCCCGCACGCAACGAGGCGCGCAATCTGGAGATCATGCTGCCGGCGGTGGCGCGGGTTCTCCCTCCGGTGCACGAGATCATCGTGGTGGACGGGCATTCGACCGACGACACGGTGGCGGCAGCCCGGGAAGTGTTGCCCTCCGCTCGCATCCTGGCTCAGACCCGGCGAGGCAAGGGCAACGCGATAGCGTGTGGGTTCGCCGCAGCAACCGGTGACGTGTTGGTGATGTTCGACGGCGACGGGTCGGCTGATCCGGCGGAGATCCCGGCCTTTGTGTCTGCACTGGTGGCTGGTGCCGACTTCGCGAAGGGTTCGCGGTTCGTGCCGGGCGGCGGCAGCGACGACATCACGCTCCTACGCAAGAGCGGCAACGCCGGGCTGAACGGGGTGGCCAATGCGCTGTTCGGGACGTGCTACACCGATTTGTGCTACGGCTACAACGCGCTCTGGGCGGACCTGTTGCCGATGTTGGACCTGCCGCCCGTGGATGCTGTGGCCGCCGATGGTGAGATGCTCTGGGGCGACGGTTTCGAGATCGAGACGGTGCTGAACACCCGGGTCGCCGCCGCGGGTTTGAAGATCGTCGAGGTGCCCTCGATGGAGCGCCGGCGGATCTACGGGCAATCCAACCTACGGACCTTCGCCGACGGGACACGGGTGCTGCGTACCCTGCTCGCTGAGCGTCGCAGGGCGGAGCGGATTCGCAACGAGAGGCTGGCGGCGGCGAGGCAGCCGCGCCCACTCCCGGGTCTCCGGGGACCTGTGCCGGTGCGACCCGACGACTGTGTCGGGGTTCGCTACGTCGGCGACGGTGAAGCGTCGCAGGCGCTCTAGACTCCTGGGAACGTTTCGCCGCGGCCTTGCCAGCGGCACTGATGAGCGGGGTGATCGGTGAGTCTGGCGCAGGCCGCGCAGTCACGTGCTCGCCTTGCCCGGCGTGCGGTTGCGAGCGTGCTTGTGGCGGCCGGTGTGCTGGCATGCTTGATGTCGGTGCTCGGGGTATCCGGGGGCGTGCTGGGGGAGCTTCGCTTCCTGGTCACGGTCGGTTTCCTGCTTCTCGGCCCTGGCTGGGCGGCGGCCGGCTTTCTGCGACGCGCGCCCGCGGCGCACGTCTGGCTGCTCACCCTCGGCACCGGAACGGCGGTCACCCTGCTGATCGGCCAGATCATGGTGATGACGAAGGAATGGCATCCCAGCGCCGCGCTGTACGTCGTCGCGGCGCTGAGCGTGCCAGTGCTGGCGCGTCACGCGGTGGTCGCCACGTGATCCGGACAACGGAACGGGTGACGCTCGCGGTGCGACCGGTCGCCGGCAGCGAACCCGTCGCCCAGCCACCAGTCTGCGACGGTGCCGGGG
>JACDBJ010000434.1 GCA_013695005.1 Pseudonocardiales bacterium | reverse complement strand
GCCGGGCGCCGGGCACCTGCCGATGCTCGAGCAGCCGGACGCTGTGAACGCCGCGCTGGCCGAGCTGATCGAGCGCAGCGCCCGCCGCGCCAAGCGGGGTTGGCGGCGGCTGCGGCGGTGGGGCGCGTGAGGAAGGTGGACGCGCAGGCGGTGCTTCCGTTGGACACCGACATCGAGCTGCCGACCACCGGCGACACCGAGGCGCTCGGCGAGCAGATCGGTGCCGTCCTCGGCGCCGGCGACCTGGTGGTGCTCTCCGGCCCGCTCGGCGCGGGCAAGACCGTGCTGGTCCGAGGCATCGCGCGCGGGTTGGGGGTGCGCGGACCGGTGACGTCGCCGACGTTCGTCATCGCCCGCGAACACGCTCCGGCGGCTGCCGGCGGCGTGCCGCTCATGCACGTCGACGCCTACCGGCTCGGCGGAGCCGCGGAGCTGGACGACCTGGACCTCGACACCGACCTAACCCAGGCGGCGATGGTCGTGGAGTGGGGCGAGGGAGTGGCCGAGCGGCTCGCCACCGGTCCGCACCTGCTCGTGCGGCTGGACCGCCGCCCGGACGACTCGCGCGTGGCCACCATGCACCGCGTCGGCTGACGCCTCTTGCCTGGCGAGTCCTACCGACGACGATGTAGTCGTGAGCCGTCGAGCACCCACCCCCGTCCGTTTCGAGCCGTCGGTCGCCGAGCGGCTAGCCGCATTCGTGGCTGCCCGTCCGGGGCTCTCCCAGTCTTCGGCGGCAAACCGACTGGTCGACGAGGGCCTGCGGATGGTCGAGTTTCCCGGAGTCGGCTTTCGGGACGGCGCGAGTGGCCGGCGGGCATTCATCGTCGGAGGGCCCGACGTCCGGGAGGTCGTGCGGGCGGTGCGCGCCGCCCGGACGCACGAGCCACAGCTCGAGCCGGATGACCTTGTAGCCCTCGTCGCCCGCAACGCAGGGCTGACCGAGCGGGTGGTGCGCCTCGCCGTGTCGTACTGGAGTGCTTACCCCGCCGACGTGGATGCCGAGATCGAGGTCGTTGACGCCGCCGAGCAGGCCGCGGTCGCGGCGTGGCAGCGGGAACGCGGCTTGCTCGCCGGGTGAGCCCGGCCCTGCTGCTCGACGAGATGCTGTCGCCGGAGATCGCGGTGCGGCTGCGCGAGCGCGGGCATGACGTCGTCGCGACGGTGGCCGAGGACGGGCTCCGGGCGTTGTCCGACGCCGACCTGCTGGCGCATGCCACCGAGCAGGGCAGGTGTCTGGTCACGTGCAATGTGAAGGACTTCCTGACGATCGCGCGGGCTTGGGCCGGGTTTGGGCAGTCGCACGGCGGGATCGTCTGCGTGGTCAACTCGGCGTTTCCGCAGGACCGAGGGTTCATCGGCCGCCTGGTACAGGTGCTGGACGCGCTGCTGGCCGCCGGCGATGCCCCCGGTCGCGACGGCGTCTGGTTCCTCTCGGCGCCAGCGACCGCTTCGCGCGGATCGTGATGTCGCCCGCCCTGGGCGACGGCGGCCACGTGCCGTATGTCAACGCGGGGCGGCGACGCAGAACTCGTTGCCTTCCGGGTCGGTGAGTACCGCCCATGAGTGTCCCCACTCGTTCTTGTCGGCCAGATGCGTCGCGCCCAGCTCCACGAGTCGGGCGACGGCCTCGGCGCGGGACACCCCCTGCTCGGCGACCAGGTCCAGGTGCATCCGGTTCTTGGCGGTCTTGGGCTCCGGAACCTTGAGGAACATGAACCTCGGCAGCTCGGCGCTCTTGCGGTTCAGCGAGGCCATGTACGGCGAGGCATCCGGGTCGAGCGGGATCCCCAGAGTGGCGGACCAGAACTCCGCGACTGTCGAGACGTCGTCGCAGTCCACTGTCACGAAGCCGACGGACACGGTCATGGTGTTCCTCCTGCTGAATCGGCGATGATCGGCCAACAGACGTCGGTGCGGTAGCGCGCCGGGTCGTCGGTCTCGGTTGGGCTGGTGACATAGACCTCGCGAACCTGCGCCTCGGCGCTCGCGGCGTGCTCGGCTACCCACCTGCCGAGCAGCCGGTAGGTGTCGGGGAGAGAGTCGTACCCGCCGTGGTGGGTGAGGACGGCGACGGTCGCCGCCGGCACCTCACCCAGCGCCACCGGGCCGCGGTCGTCGGGCAGTTGGGTCGAGGCGGCGAGCGGCACGTAGGCGACGACGTCGGTCACGTCCTGCACCACCGGCGGGTACAGCGCGCCGGAGGGTCCGGCCGGGGTGACGCCGACCCGGTCCAGCATCGCGTACAGCGCCGGGTATGCCAGGTCGAGGAACGGACCGAACGCGTCGTCGCGGACCTCGCCGCGGTATTGCACGGTGACCGCCGCCGGCTCGTCGCGGACGTGCACCGGGGTCTGGCTGGTCGGATGCTCCACGCTCGTCTGGATCTCCTGCACGGCCTGCGCGATCCGCGCCAACCGTGCGGTCAGCACGTCGCTGTGCTCCGTCAAGACCTTGCGGGTGACGTCCGGGTCCCGGGCGCGCAGGATCTCGCCGACCTCGGACAGCGGCAGGTCCAGGGCGCGCAGTCGAAGCAGCACCGCGGCGTCGGTGAGTTGGGTCGGGAGGTAGGCGCGATAGCCCGTGACGGGGTCGACCCGTGCCGGCACCAGGATCCCGGCCTGGTGATACGCGCGCAGCGACTTGATCGAGAGCAGGCTCGCTCGCGAGAACATCCCGATCGAGAGCAGTCCGTCGGCCACGGAACGGAGTATCTGGTCTCCCCCCGCAGGAGGGTCAAGCAGCCGGTGCGCATCGCGTGCTTCGGGGATACTGGGAAGAGTGATCGAGGCCGTGATTTTCGACTGGGGTGGCACCCTCACGCCCTGGCGCACGATGGACTTCCTCGCCGGCTGGCGGGCCTACGCCGACGCCCTACACCCGGCGGACGCCGAGCAGGCGGCGATGGTGGCCGCCGCGCTGAGCACTGCCGACGCAGCCAGGTGGGGCGGCATCAAGGAGCACCAGCGGGCGTTCACGCTGGCCGAGGTACTGGCCGACGCCGGCGTCCCACATCACGACGACGGGCTCGACGCGTACCGGCTGTTCTGGACGGTCGCCACGCACACCGACCCGGAGGCGGCCCCCATGCTGGCCGAGCTGCGCGCCCAGGGCCGGCGGCTCGGCGTGCTGTCCTCGACCTGCTGGCCGGCGGAGTGGCACGAGGAGTTCCTGCGCCGAGACGGCGTGCTCGAGTTGTTCGACGCGTGCGTGTGGAGCTGCGAGCTGCCGTGGACCAAGCCGCACCCGCAGGCGTTCACCGCGGCGATGGACGCCGTCGGGGTGGCCGACCCTGACCGCTGTGTCTACGTCGGCGACCGGCTCTTCGACGACGTCAGCGGCGCCAAGGCGGTCGGCATGCGTGCGGTGCTGGTGCCGCACAGCACCCCACCGGCCGACCAGCTCGTCGCGGTGGACGTCGAGCCGGACGCGGTGATCCAACGTCTCGCCGACCTGCCCACGGTGCTCCGCGAGCTCGACGAGACGTGAGTCGCCCGGGTCGTAGGCTCGACGGCGTGCTGTTGCTCGCGCTGGACACATC
>JACDBJ010000433.1 GCA_013695005.1 Pseudonocardiales bacterium | reverse complement strand
CGGATGGTGCACCCGCGGCAGCGCCTGGATGGCATCGACCGCCGGGTGCGGCCAGGCCAGCGTCACGGTCCGCAGCAGCGCAGCACCCTGCGCTCTGGACGCCACCCGCAGCGCCGCCGACGGGGTGCGGACGCTCACCGCGGCGTCCCACCGCGCCCAGTCGGGCCGCCGTTGACCGCGGTTTGGAACCGAATCGCTGTTGGAGCTGGCTCGAGAACTGCGTTGTGGAGCCGAATTGCGGGCCGGGGCCACGCTCGGAAACGCCGCTAGCACGCACGCGGCAGCGGCCGCTGCGGCCGTCACCCGGCCGGCCGTCCGCACCCGACCGTCGAGGAACACCGCGAGGTCGTCGGCGTCGGTCACCAGCCCGCGGTCGACGAGTGCTTCGACGCCGAACGAGTGCCCGTGGCCGCCCGAGGGCAGCCGGGAGTCGGCGAGCAGGAGCAACCCGGAGATGGCCATCAGAACAGGAAGTAGCGCTGCGCCATGGGCAGCTCGGTAGCGGGTGCCGGCTCGACGACCTCGCCGTCGATCCGCACAGTGAAGGTGTCCGGCTCGACCTCGATCGACGGCAGCGCGTCGTTGAGTGGCAGGTCGGCCTTGCGCACCCCGCGGCTGTCGCGGACCGGCGCCAGCCTGCGGCGGACCGCGAGCCGCGAGGCCAACCCGCCGTCCAGCGCCGACTGGGCCACGAAGTGGACCGACGTGGCCGCCGCGGTCAGTGGGGCTGCGCCGAACATCGGCCGGGGCAGCACCGGCTGGGGCGTAGGGATGGAGGCGTTCGCGTCGCCCATCGCTGCCCAGGCGATCATCCCGCCCTTGAGCACCACCGACGGCCGCACGCCGAAGAACGCGGGCTGCCAGAGCACCAGGTCGGCCAGCTTGCCGACCTGTACCGAGCCGATCTCCTCGTCGAGACCGTGCGCGACGGCCGGGCAGATCGTGTACTTGGCGACATAGCGGCGGGCGCGCAGGTTGTCAGCGGCGCCGTCGCCGGGCAGGGCGCCCCAGCGCTGCTTGCCGACGTGGGCGGTCTGCCAGGTCCGCATGATTACCTCGCCGACCCGGCCCATCGCCTGGCTGTCCGAGCCGATCATCGAGATCGCGCCGATGTCGTGCAGCAGGTCTTCCGCGGCCATCGTCGACGGCCGGATCCGGCTCTCCGCGAAGGCGAGGTCCTCGGGGACCGACGGGTTCAGGTGGTGGCACACCATCAGCATGTCGAGGTGCTCGTCGTGGGTGTTGACGGTGTGCGGGCGGGTTGGGTTGGTCGAGCTGGGCAGCACGTTCGGCTCGCCGGCCACGGTGATGATGTCCGGCGCGTGGCCGCCGCCCGCGCCCTCGGTGTGGTACGCGTGGATGCCCCGGCCGGCGATCGCGGCCAGGGTGTCGGCCACGTAGCCGGACTCGTTAAGCGTGTCGGTGTGGATGGCCACCTGCACGCCGGTCTCGTCGGCCACCCGCAGGCAGGCGTCGATCGCCGCGGGCGTGGTGCCCCAGTCCTCGTGCATCTTGAACCCCGACGCCCCGCCGGCGACCTGCTCGCGCAGGGCGTCGACCCCGACGGTGTTGCCCTTGCCGAGCAGCGCGATGTTGATCGGCCACTCGTCCAGCGACTCCAGCATCCTGGCGAGGTACCACGCACCCGGCGTCACCGTCGTCGCCTTCGTGCCCTCTGCGGGGCCGGTGCCACCGCCGATCATGGTCGTCACCCCCGAGCCGAGCGCCTCGGGCAGCTGCGTCGGCGTGATCAGATGCACGTGGCAGTCCACCGCACCCGCGGTGAGGATCAGCCCGTTGCCGGCGAGCACCTCGGTGCCTGGCCCGATGACCAGGGCGGGGTCGACGCCGTCCATCACGTCCGGGTTGCCCGCCTTACCGAGCCCGACGATCCGCCCGTCGCGGACGCCGACGTCGGCCTTGACCACGCCCCAGTGGTCGAGGATCAGCGCGCCGGTGATCACCAGGTCCGGCGCTCCCTCGGCGCGTGACGCCCTGGCCTGGCCCATCGACTCGCGGATCACCTTGCCGCCACCGAAGACGACCTCGTCGCCGCCGTGCGGCCCCTGGCAGCGGTCCTCGGTAACCTCGATCAACAGGTCGGTGTCGGCGAGCCGGACGCGGTCCCCGGTCGTCGGCCCGAACAGCTCCCGGTACCGCTCGCGGTCGATGGTCCAGTCGCCGCTCACGACCCTGCTCCTGGCTGTGGTCCGTCGAGCCGCAGTCCGGGCACGATCCGATGACCGCCCAGCGGCACCACCGACACGGTGCGCTCGATGCCTGGCTCGAAGCGGACGGCGGTGCCTGCGGCAACGGCGAGCCGCATGCCGGACGCAGCATCGCGGTCCATCTCGAGCGCCGGGTTGGCCGCCGCGAGGTGGTAGTGCGAGCCGACCTGGATCGGCCGGTCGCCGGTGTTGACCACGTGCAGCTGTACCCGCGGCCGGTCGATCACGACCGGATCGGAGCCGACGAGCACCTCGCCGGGAATCACTGCACCGGCCGATGCACGGTGACCAGCTTGGTGCCGTCCGGGAACGTCGCCTCGACCTGCACCGAGCTGATCATCTCCGGCACACCGTCCAGGAGGTCGTCGCGGGTCAGGACGTGCTGGCCGGCGGTCATCAGCTCGGCGACGCTCCGGCCGTCGCGGGCACCCTCCAGCACCCAGGACGCGATCGTCGCCACCGCCTCCGGGTAGTTCAGGCGCAGTCCACGGGCCCGCCGCTGAGCCGCCAGCTGGGCCGCGACGTGGATCAGCAGCTTCTCCTGCTCGTGCGGGGACAGCAGCATCCACGGCCTCCTGTTCGACGCTGGCCTCCGGCCCGGCGGAGGGTAGCTGCTCGCTGTGTCCTGGGAGTTACACCGTCCTGGGAGTTACACCGCCGGACGGGCGCAGCCGAGGGCGGCGAGCTCGTCGCGGCCCTCTGCGGCCCGGTCGGGCAGCAGCAGGAGGGTGACGGCCCGTTCGAAGCGGGCGCCGATGCGCTCCCACGCCGCGACGGACTCGCGCAGCGCGCCAAGGTCGTCGTGCAGCCGGCCCCGCGCCCTGACCAGGCAGGCCGCCGCCCAGTCGCTCTCCGCGCC
>JACDBJ010000418.1 GCA_013695005.1 Pseudonocardiales bacterium | reverse complement strand
GCGAACGCGGCGGACCTCGACGACGCCGAGCCGGACGCCGCGATCGACCTCGTGCGCTATGCGCTGACGCTCGGCGGCGTCGACGAGGACCGGCGGCTCGCGCTGCTGCGGCTGGGTACCAGCCTGGCCACCCAGCTCGCCGACCACGGTCAGGCGGCCGGCTGGGCGTCGCAGTGGGTACGGATGGCGCGTAGCAACGCCGAGGAGCTGGACACCCCGGAGGGCTGGCAGGCGCTGTCGAACGGGCTGAGCCAGCTCGGACGAGCCGAGGCGGAGAGCGGCCGCCACGACGCAGCCCGCGACCCGCTGGTGCAGGCCGTGCAGATCGACGAGCGGCTGGCCGACGAGCTGGACACGGCGGAGGCGCGGCGCACCCTCGCGGTCGGGCTGAGCGATCTCGGCGACATCGACCTCGCGCTCGGCGAGCCGTGGACCGCCGGGATGACCTTCGCCAAGGCCCTGGAGATCAACGAGCGGCTGGTCGCGGAGGAGGGCACTCCGGCGGCCCGCTCGGACCTGCTGCACGTGCTGCAGCGGCTCGCCGAGGCCAACAACGAGGTGGGCCAGCACTCGGCGGCACGTGACCAGCTGCTGCGCTGCGTCCAGCTCGCCGAGCAACTGGCCGACGAGGACGGCACCTGGCTGACCCGAGGCAAGCTGTCGGTCGTGCTGTTCGAGCTGGCCAACGTCGAGCAGGACCTCGGCGACGTCCAGGCCGCCCGCGAGCACGTCGCGCAATCGGTGATTCTCGACGAGCAGCTCGTCGGTGAGCTGGGTACCTGGCAGTCGCGCGCCGAGCTGTCGAGCAGCCTGGCCCGGCTCGGCGACCTCGAGTTCGGCGCAGGCGAGATCGGTCTGGCCCGCACCCGCTACGCCCGCTGCGTCCAGCTCGACGACGCCCGCGTCGACCGCCGCGAGACCCCGGAGGCGTTACGCAAGCTCGCGTTCGATCTCGAGCGCCTCGGCGACGCCGAGCACGCACTCGGTGAGCTGTCTGCGGCGCGCGGCCACTACGAGCGGGCCGCTGACCTGCTCGGTCGGCTACCCGGCAGCGCTGGCCAGCCCGACGACGTGGAGCAGCTGCGGCTGCTGACCCGGGTGCTGCGCAGCCTGGCCAACGTCTCCGACGGCGAACAGGCGGACCTGATCTGGGCCAGGGTGCTGGAGCTGGACGCCGAGCTGCGGCGCCTGGAGGACTGAGAAGTGGCACGGATCGTCGTACTCGACTACGGCTCGGGCAACCTCCGCTCGGCCGAGCGGGCGCTGCGCCGCGTCGGCGCGGACGTCACCGTGACAGCCGACCGCGACGCCGCACTGGACGCCGACGGCCTGGTGGTGCCCGGAGTCGGCGCGTTCGCGGCGTGCATGACCGGGCTGGCCGCGGTGGACGGTCCGCGGATCATCGAGCGGCGGCTCGCCGGCGGCCGGCCGGTGCTGGGGATCTGCGTCGGCATGCAGGTGCTGTTCGAGCTGGGCATCGAGCATGGGGAGCGCACGGCCGGCTGCGGCCAGTGGCCCGGCACCGTCGAGCGCCTCAAGGCAGATGTGCTGCCGCACATGGGATGGAACACGGTTCGAGCGCCGGCCGGGTCCGTGCTCTTCGACGGGCTCGACGCCCAGACGAGGTTCTTCTTCGTGCACTCCTACGCCGCCGGCCGCTGGGAGCTTGAAACGTCACCGGCGCTGAAGCCGCCCTTGGTCACGTGGGCCAGCCACGGCGAGGACTTCGTGGCGGCGGTGGAGAACGGCGCGTTGTGCGCCACCCAGTTCCACCCGGAGAAGTCCGGAGACGCGGGCGCGACGCTGCTGGGCAACTGGCTGCGCGAGGTCGCCCGATGAGCGCCACCCGCCGGCGCCGCAGCACTCGCACGTCTACCCGGCGGACATACCCCGGGCGACGCAGGCCGTCCACCGCATCAACGCTCGGCACCGCTGTCGGGGCGCTGCTGGCCGGGGCGCTGTTCGCGCTGCTGGGCGGGCTGCCGTGGTGGGCCTGGGTCGGGTTGATCCTGCTCGGACTGATGATCGGGTACCTCGTGCAGCTCCGTAGGGTCGCGCCGTGAGCTTCATCCTGCTGCCCGCCGTCGACGTCGCCGCTGGCCAGGCGGTGCGCCTGGTGCAAGGTGAGGCCGGCACTGAGACGAGTTTCGGCGACCCGCTCGCTGCGGCGCTCGCGTGGCAGGACGCCGGGGCGAAGTGGATCCACCTGGTCGACATCGACGCGGCCTTCGGCCGTGGATCCAACGCCGAACTGCTCGCCTCGGTCGTGGGACGCCTGGACGTCGCCGTGGAGCTGTCCGGCGGGATCCGCGACGACGAGTCGCTGCGGCGGGCGCTGGGCACCGGATGTGCGCGGGTGAACCTCGGGACCGCGGCGCTGGAGGACCCGGTGTGGTGTGCGGCCGTCATCGCGGAGCACGGCGAGCGGATCGCGGTCGGGCTCGACGTGCGGATCACCGAGGCCGGGCACCGGCTGGCCGCCCGCGGCTGGACCACCGACGGTGGCGACCTCTGGGAGGTCCTGGAACGGCTCGACGGCGAAGGCTGCCCGCGCTACGTGGTGACCGACGTCAGCAAGGACGGCACGTTGCGCGGTCCGAACACCGACTTGCTCAAGTCGGTGTGCTCCCGCACCGCGGCGCCGGTGATCGCCTCTGGCGGGGTGTCCACCGTGGACGATCTGGTCGTGCTCGCCGGGCTCGCCCCGGACGGGCTGGAGGGCGCAATCGTCGGCAAGGCGCTCTACGCCGGCCGGTTCACGCTGCCCGATGCGCTGGCCGCGGTGCGCGCCGTCCCGTCGGCCGACCGCGCGGCCGGCTGATCGCCGTGGCGGTGGCCGTACGGGTGATCCCGTGCCTTGACGTTGACGCCGGCCGGGTGGTCAAGGGCGTCAACTTCACCGACCTCGTCGACGCGGGTGACCCGGTGGAGATGGCGCGTGTGTACGACGCGGAGGGCGCCGACGAGCTGACGTTCCTGGACGTCACGGCCTCCTCTGGCGACCGCGAGACGACCTACGACGTGGTCCGGCGCACGGCCGAGCAGGTGTTCATCCCGCTGACGGTCGGCGGCGGCATCCGCAGCGTCGGCGACGTGGACCTGCTGCTGCGCGCCGGCGCGGACAAGGTCAGCATCAACACCGCCGCGGTGGCCCGCCCCGAGCTGCTCGGCGAGGCCAGCCGTCGCTTCGGGGCCCAGTGCATCGTGCTGTCGGTGGACGCCCGCCGGGCCGAGGGCACGCCGTCCGGGTTCGAGGTGACCACCCACGGCGGACGCGTCGGCACGGGGATCGACGCGGTGGAGTGGTCGGCGCGGGGCCGGCAGCTCGGCGTCGGGGAGATCCTGCTGAACTCGATGGACGCCGACGGCACCCGCGCCGGGTTCGACCTGGAGATGATCGAGGCCGTACGGGCGGTCGTGGAC
>JACDBJ010000405.1 GCA_013695005.1 Pseudonocardiales bacterium | reverse complement strand
CCCAGGCGCTTGCGTCTGCGGGAGACATCGGCGCTGTGGCGGAAGCATCCCCAGGGGCACGCGCCGATGCGGCCGCCGCTCTGCTCGGTCTGCCGGCCTGGACCGACCGCACCCGCGCCGCGCTGACCCCGCTCGCCCGGCAGCCGGCCCAGCTCGTCGCGCTCGCGCTGGCCAGCCCGGAGAACACCGTGAGCGCATGACGGAGCTGCCATGGACGCCCTGACCCGCCGCCGTTTCCTGCTGCTGACCGGCGCAGGCGCAGTGGCCGCCGCCGGCGCGGGCGTCGGCTGGTCGACGCTGGCCCGACGGGCCCAGACCGACCCACTGCCGCCTGGTGCCGGGGTGCTTGTCGTGCTCACGCTCTACGGCGGCAACGACGGGCTCAACACGGTGGTACCGGCCGGCGACCCCGCCTACCAGCGGGCGCGGCCGGAGCTGGCCTATGCCGAGCACGAGCTGCTGCCGCTGGCCGACGGGCTCGGTCTCAATCCCGGGATGACCGGGCTGAAGAAGCGCTGGGACGACGGCACTCTGGCCATCGTTCGCGGCGTCAGCTACCCCAAGCCCGATCACAGCCACTTCCGGTCGATGGCGATCTGGCAGACCGCGTCGCCGGACACGGCGGTGCCCACCGGCTGGCTCGGCCGCTGGCTGGACGCCAACGGGGCCGACCCGCTCCTGGCGGTGTCGCTGGAACCAGTGCTGCCACCGATGCTGGCGGGGGCGACCACAGCCGGCGCGGCGCTACCGGTCGGCGGCTTGAAGCTGCCTGACGGCCCGCTGGGCAGCGCATTCGCCACGCTCGGAGGGACGGTAACCGACGAGCCGGGACCACAGGCCGCGGCGGCGCGAGCGATCGCCGACCTGCACCGCGAAGCGTCCACCCTCGGCCCGGCCCTGAACGACGAGGGCTCGAAGAAGAGGGGCGATGGCGGCGCACTGGCCGCCCAACTCGACGTGGTGGCCAACTGCGTCGAGATGGGCGTCCCGACCCGCGTCTACTCGGTGAGTATCGGCGGGTTCGACACCCACGCCGACGAGCGCGGCACCCAACAGCAGTTGCTCACCGAGGTGGACACGGCGATGACCGGTTTCCTCGACCGAATGGCCCGCTCTGACCGCGGCCACAACGTGGTGCTGCTGGCCTACTCGGAGTTCGGCCGACGAGTCGCGGCGAATGCCAACCAGGGCACCGACCACGGCACAGCCGGGCCGGTCTTCGTGGCCGGCAGTGCCGTCCGCGGTGGGTTCCTTGGGGAGCAGCCCAGCCTGACAGACCTCGACAACGGTGACCTCAAGCCGACGACCGACTTCCGCGACGTCTACGCCACCATGCTCGCCGGCGTACTCGGCGCCGACCCGGAACGCGTCCTGGGCGCTGGCCGTCACACACTGCCGATCCTTGCCGCCTGAACGCCGGCTCATCCTGTTGGCGGGGCCGGTACCGAACATCTCGTCCAGCGCCACTGGCTGCAGCTGGCCGCTTCCCGGATGAGCTGGGTGATCCGGTCGGCCCAGCCTGTGGGTGCCCGAAACTCGGCGCACGGCCGCCGACCTGCTGCTTCGTCACCGGCGGGGGCCCGAGATGATCCGCCGGTGACGCTGCGACTGGCTTACCTCATCTTGGTCAGACTCTTGGGCTGGATGGTCTTACTCGCCCGATCCGACAACGCAAAGGAGATCGAGATCTTGGTCTTGCGTCAACAACTCGCGGTTGTGACGCCCAATGCCGCCTAGTGCCATTTCGGCCGGTCAGTATCATGATCAATCCGAGTTCGGTGTCAGTCTGTGCCGTGCCGTGTCGCCCGAGTTCGGTACTGCCGAGCATCCACGGAGCATCCATCTGAGGCGGAGCACTCAAGCAAGTTTCGTAGTACGATACATGTGTGGAGGTCCGATCGGCGCTCCGCCACGGCGTCGACCGGAAGACATCCAGCACGGCCTACGCAACGCACTGGTCGTGGAGGAGATCGGCGAAGACCCGACGCGCTATCTAGTCCTCGGTCCGGGCCGCGACGGCCAGCTCCTAGAGCTGGTGGTCATGGACCGGCCCCAGGGCCCGATGGTGATACACGCGATGGCGATGCGACCGAAATACCGAACTCTGCTCCCGAAGGGACGGTGAACATGTCGATACACCACGGGCATACCTCGGACGGCGCCCCGATCACCGACGAGATGGTCGAGTCGATGGCCGACGAAGCCGAACACGGCTACGACGTCAAACCGATCCAGCGGCGACGTCAGGGTGGGCGCCCGCCCATGGGTTCAGCCGCCTCCTCAGTCGAGTCGGTGCGCCTGGATCCGGAGCTCAAGCGTGACCTCCTGCTCCGCGCCGCTGAGGAGCAGGCCTCCGTTTCGGAAGTCATCCGGCGTGCCATCGGCCAGTACCTTCGCGCCGGCTGAACGCTGCCGGCCAGCGCGTGGCGGCGATCTCGCATTCGCTGCCTCAAGCGATGCCCCGCGGGTGAGAGCATCACGTCCGTGACCAGCAGATGTACGGCCTTGCGGGTGCGGACCTCGCCGAGTGCGGTGCGCTCGGTGGCGAGCAAGGTGCGGTAGGCACGGTCCGGCTTGTCCCATTGGGCGTACGACGTCGCGGCGTCTACGAGCAGCCGGGGTCGCCGTTCGG
>JACDBJ010000518.1 GCA_013695005.1 Pseudonocardiales bacterium | reverse complement strand
TCCGCGCCGACTACGTGGGCAAGAACGTGCCGACCTCCCTCGGCGAGCAGGTCGCCGTGCTGCTGACCGAGACCGACGGCCGCGACGCCGTCCTGCTGCGCGGAGACCCGGACAGTGACGCAGACGTGGACGGGGAACCGTCGTGAAGCACCTGCTCTCGGCCGCCGAGCTGGACGCGGACACCGCCGTCGGGCTGCTCGACACCGCGGAGCGGCTCAAGCAGGCGCTGCTCGGCCGTGAGGTGCGCAAGCTGCCGACGCTGCGCGGGCGAACCGTGGTGACCCTGTTCTACGAGGACTCCACCCGCACCCGGGTGTCGTTCGAGATCGCCGGCAAGTGGATGAGCGCGGACGTGGTCAACGTGAGCGCCAAGGGCTCGTCGACGTCCAAAGGGGAGTCGTTGCGCGACACGGCCGCGACGCTCACCGCGGCCGGCGCGGACTGCGTCGTGCTGCGCCACCCAGCCTCCGGAGCGGCGCACCGATTGGCCGCGTGGAGCATGGACGCCGGCACGTCGCTGGCCGTGGTGAACGCCGGCGACGGCACCCACGAGCATCCCACCCAGGCGCTGCTCGACGCCGCGACGCTGCGTGAGCGGTGGGGTGCGCTTGACGGACGACGCGTCGGCATCGTGGGCGACGTGCTGCACAGCCGGGTGGCCCGTTCCAACGTGTTTCTGCTGGCCACCCTGGGTGCCGACGTCGTGCTGGTGGCGCCGCCGACACTGCTGCCGGTCGGCGTGGACGAATGGCCGTGCGAGGTTTCCCACGACTTGGACCGCGAGCTTGCGACGCTCGACGCGGTGATGACGCTGCGGGTGCAGGCGGAGCGGATGCACGGCAGCTTCTTCCCGTCGGCCCGCGAGTACGCGATGAGCTACGGCCTGAGCGAGCGCCGCGCCGGGATGCTGCGCGAGGACGCCGTGGTGCTGCACCCGGGGCCGATGATCCGCGGGATGGAGATCGCGTCGTCGGTGGCCGACTCGGCGCGGGCCGCGGTGCTCGATCAGGTCCGCAACGGCGTACACGTGCGGATGGCCGTGCTCTACCACCTCCTCGCCGGTGGTCCGTCATGATCATCCGGGGCTCGCGGCCGTACGGCGAGGGTGAGCCGGTCGACGTGCTCGTCCGGAACGGGGTAATCGCCGAGATCGGCGATGTCACGGCAGACGACGAGGTACTCGACGCCGACGGCCTGGTGCTGCTGCCAGGGCTGGTCGACCTGCACACCCACCTGCGCGAGCCCGGCGGCGAGGACGCCGAGACGATCGAGACCGGCTCCGCGGCGGCCGCGCTGGGCGGCTTCACGGCCGTGTTCGCCATGCCCAACACCGACCCGGTCGCCGACACCGCCGTGATCGCCGAGTACGTCTACCGGCGTGGACGCGAGATCGGGCTGGTCGACGTGCACCCGGTCGGCGCGGTGACCGTCGGTCAGCGCGGCGACCAGCTCGCCGAGCTGGGCATGATGGCCAACTCCGCTGCCGCCGTGCGGATGTTCTCCGACGACGGGCGCTGCGTGCACGACCCGCTGGTGATGCGCCGAGCGCTGGAGTACGCCGCGGCGCTGGACGTGGTGATCGCCCAGCATGCCGAGGACCCCCGGCTCACCGCGGGCGCGCAGGCGCACGAGGGGGTGGTGGCGTCCAAGCTGGGGCTCGCCGGCTGGCCGGCGGCCGCGGAGGAGACGATCGTGGCCAGGGACTGCGCGCTGGCCCGCGACGCCGGCGGCGCGCTGCACGTCTGTCACGTGTCGTCGGTCCGCACGGTGGCCGTGCTGCGCGACGCGAAGGCGGCCGGGATCAGGGTCAGTGCCGAGGTCACCCCGCACCACCTGATGCTCACCGACGAGCTGCTCGCCGACTACGACCCGGTATTCAAGGTCAACCCGCCGCTGCGCACGGCGGCGGACACCGAGGCCCTGCGGACCGCGCTGGCGGAGGGCCTGATCGACTGCGTGGCCACCGACCACGCTCCGCATGCACCGCAGCACAAGGACTGCGAGTGGGACGGCGCGCGGCCCGGGATGCTCGGCCTGCAGACGGCACTGTCCGTGCTGGTATCAACGATGGTGGAACCGGGGCTACTGGACTGGCGCGGCGTCGCGCGGGTGCTCTCCGAACGGCCTGCGGACATCGTCGGGCTGGCCGACCAGGGGCGTCCGATCGCGGTCGGCGAGCTGGCGACGTTGGCGCTGATCGACCCGACGGCGCAGTGGACGGTGCGCGGCGACGAGCTCGCCAGCATCGCCGGCAACACCCCGTACGAGGGCATGCGGCTCCCCGCTCGGGTGGTCGCGACAATGCTTCGGGGACGTGTGACGGCGCAGGATGGAAAGGTGCAGGGCGGGAGGGTGACGGCATGACAGCGGCAGCGGTGCTCGTGCTCGAGGACGGGCGGGTGTTCCGTGGCTCGGCGTTCGGCGCGACCGGCCAGGCGCTGGGCGAGGCGGTGTTCACCACCGGCATGACCGGGTACCAGGAGACGCTGACCGACCCGTCCTACCACCGCCAGATCGTCGTGCAGACCGCGCCGCACATCGGCAACACCGGCTGGAACGGCGAGGACGACGAGTCGGCGCGCATCCAGGTCGCGGGCTACGCGGTGCGTGACCCGGCGCGGGTGCCGTCAAACTGGCGCGCCACGTCCTGCCTCGAAGACGAGCTGCGTGCCCAAGGCATCGTCGGGGTGGCCGTGATCGACACCCGCACCCTGGTCCGGCACCTGCGCGACCGGGGCGCGATGCGCGCCGGGGTGTTCTCGGGCGAGGCGCTGGCGCCGGAGGACGAGCTGGTTGTCCGGGTGTTGGACGCGCCGCTGATGCTGGGCGCGGACCTCTACGGCGCGGTCACGACGCGCGAGCGGTACGTGATCCCGGCGG
>JACDBJ010000375.1 GCA_013695005.1 Pseudonocardiales bacterium | reverse complement strand
GAGCCGGCACCGCCGGCGGGCCGTGGGGCCGCGCAGGCGCCGCCGCAACGTGGCCGGCAACGGGCGACCCGTCAGTCCTCCTCGGACGCGGTCACCGCGCCCATGCAGGGCACCATCACAAAGGTGGTCGCGACCAACGGCGACGCGGTGCAGGCCGGTGACCTGCTGGTGGTGCTCGAAGCGATGAAGATGGAGAACCCGGTGACCGCGCACAAGGCCGGCACCGTGGGTGAGCTGAGCGCAGAGCCAGGCAGCATGGTCTCTCAGGGCGCCGTGCTCTGCGAGATCACCGGCGACTGAGCTCCCGACTCCCCCGCCACTCATGTGGCTTTACATGCGCCCAGGGCACGTTGTGCCACACGAGTGGCGGTTCAGGAGCCTGAGACCGCCCCGCCGCGACCCCTCAACGCGGCGGGGCGGTGGAGTCCCGCACGACCAGCCGGGGGCGGAACACCCGGCTGTAGGCGTTCTCCTCCGGTAGCTCCGTACCGAGCCGCTCGAGCAGCTCGTCGATGGCGGCCTTGGCCATCTCCTTGATGGGCTGAGCCATCGAGGTCAGCGCCGGCGACGAGTACGAGGCCAGCGGGACGTCGTCGAACCCGACGACCGACAGGTCGCCCGGCACGCTGCAACCACGGCTCTGCGCCTCGCTGATCGCACCGAAGGCCATGTGGTCCGAGGAGCAGATCACCGCGGTCGGGCGTACCGAGCCCAGCAGCCGCGCGATGCCGGCGGCGCCTCCGGCCGCGCCGAAAGGGCTGTGCGAGACGCATGCCGGGTCCGCAACCAAGTCGGCCTCCTCCAGGGCGGCGGTCCAGCCGGATGTCAACAACCGCGCCGGGATCGAGCGGGCCGGGCCGCACACGAACCCGATCCGCTCGTGACCGAGCTCGATCAGGTGCCGGGTGGCCGCGTAGCCCCCGAAGTGGGCGTCGATCCGGATGTCGGGGACTCCCAGCGGCGGTGTCTGGCCGTTGATGAACACCATCTGGACGCCGTCTTCGAGCAGCTGCTGGTAGTGCCCGTGCGAGGAGCCGGTGTCCGCCGCCTCCGGCGACAGGAAGACCATGCCGTCCACGCCCTGGCCCAGCAGCATCCGGACGTACTGCTCCTCGCGCACGCTGCTGCTGCGGGTGTCGCACAGCAGCAGCGAGTAGCCCGCGGCGGCCGCCCGGCTCTCCAACGCCTCGGCGAACGCGGGGAAGACCGGGTTCGCCAGCTCGGGCATCAGCACGCCGATGACACCGGTCCTGGCCAGCGCGCCAAGGCCGCGCGGCGTGTAGGGGAGGTCGGCGAGGACGGCCATCACGCGCGCCCTAGTGCTATCCCCGACACCTGTCCGCCGGTTGAGTACGCGGCTGACGGTAGCCATGCTCACCCCGGCGGCCGAAGCGATCTCCGCAAGCCCGGCCACGGGGGGAGCTTGCCCTGCCGTGAAAGGTTTTTCAAGACGACTTTCCGGCTCTAGCGCTTCAAGCTGCAGATCGTTTACGCGAAGGTCACAAATCGGACTCGTTCGGGTGATCTCTTGACGCCTGTTCCGTCCTGGGTGTGAAATACGTTCCACTCTGCCGCAAAACTTTGCAGGAGGCTTTTCGATGCAACGCTCAACCTTCCGGATCGTGGTCGCCGCCGGCGCGGCTATCGGTCTCGCTGCTCTAGCCGGTTGTGGGGGTTCATCGACTCCTGCCGAGAGTGATTCCGGCACGGTCGTCTTCTGGGACACCAGCGGACCCGACGAGACCCCCGTGTTCTCGCGCATCGCCCAAGACTGCGCACAGAAGGGCGGCTACAAGGTCCAGGTCGAGCAGGTCCCCTTCGCCCAGGCCAAGAACAACTTCAAGACCGCCGCTCAGGGTGGCCAGGGTCCGGACGTGCTGCGGACCGACGTCGGCTGGGTGGCAGAGCTCGCCAAGCTCGGGCTGCTCGCCGATCTTTCGGACACCGACGCTGCCAAGGACACCGGCGACTACAACTCACTGGCTGTCGCATCCACCAAGTACGACGGCAAGACCTACGGCGTGCCCCAGGTGATCGACACGATGGGCCTGTACTACAACAAGAAGCTGCTCGACGCGGCCGGCGTGGCTCCGCCGAAAACCTACGACGAGATCAAGGCCGCCTCAGCCAAGCTGGGCGGCGACAAGACCATCTTCATCAACCCTGGCAGCTACTATGCCCTGCCGTTCATCTACAGCGCGGGCGCCGACCTTGTCGACCCCGCAACCAAGAAGATCACTGTGAGCTCGCCGAAGGCGGTCGAGGGCCTGCAGGCAGCGAAGGGACTGTTGGACGCGAAGGCAGCGCGCACGTCGCTGGACTCGGCCAACGCGTACAACAACATCGAGGCCGCGTTCAAGGCCGGCGAAGTTGCGATGATCGTCAACGGCCCGTGGGCCTACAGCGGCTACCTCAAGGCTCCCTCGTTCAGCGACAAGGCGAGCCTGGGCGTCACGGCGGTGCCCGGTCCTACCGGCCCTGGCAAGGCACCGCAGGGTGGGCACGACTACACCATCCGGCAGGGCACCAAGGCCAAGCCGTCCTCGCTGAAGTTCATCCAGTGCATGTCGAGCACGGAGTCGCAGGTCGAGGTCTCGAAGTCTCTCGGCCTGATCCCGACTCGCAAGACCGCGCTGGACAACGCCGACGCCAAGGCGAGCGGTGGCGTGGCGGCGTTCGGGCCACTGCTGGACAGCAACACGCAAGCCCGACCGTCGGTTCCCGAGTACTCCGCGCTGATCGACGGGGGCGGTCCACTCGCACCCAGCTACCTTGCGCTGCTTGGCGGAACGAAGGATGCCAAGGCCGCGGCAGACGAGGCGGCCCAGGCTTTCGGGCCGCTGCTGCCTGGGTACACAAGCGGCTGATGGTTACCAGCACGGCCGAGGGGACCTCCCAGGGGCGGGGCGCCACAGCGCCTCGCCCCTGGGGGCGCCTAGGGGCCTTCCTCCACCGGCATTGGTATGCCTACGCGATGGTGATCCCCGTGGTCGTCGTGGTCGGGGTGATCGTGCTCATCCCGCTGCTCCAGAACATCTACTTCAGCTTTACCAACATCAACGATTCGACGATCGCCAACCCGGTGCTCGACCGCCCGGCGCGCTACGAGGTGGTCGGCCTCGACAACTACGGAAACGTCCTGTCCGGCGACCCGTCCTACGGCGACTTCTACGACATCCTGGTTCGCACCTTGCTGTGGACGTTCGGATCGGTGGTCTTCCACTACCTGTTCGGGCTGGTGCTCGCGGTCATGCTCAACCGGACCCTGAAAGGGCGCGGGCTGTACCGCGTGCTGCTCATCCTGCCTTGGGCGGTGCCGGCCTTCGTCAGCGCGTTCGCTTGGCGCTACCTGTTCAACGCGGACTACGGCCTGTTCAACGCCGGGCTGCGCGGCATTGGGGTGGCAGACCCGCCGACCTGGTTGGGTCAGTCCAACCTGGCGATGTTCGCCGTGATCGTGGTCAACATCTGGCTTGGTGTGCCCTTCACGATGGTGGCGCTGCTCGGTGGCTTGCAGTCGATTCCCAACGAGCTCTACGAAGCGGCCGAGATCGACGGCGCTACCCCGTGGCAGCGCTTCGCGAATGTCACCCTGCCTGGGCTGCGGTCGGTGTCAGCCACCGTGATCCTGCTCGGCGTGATCTGGACGTTCAACGTCTTCTCGGTGATCTTCCTGATCACCGGAACGAACAACCCGAACACCCGGATCCTGATCACGTACGCTTTCGAGCGCTTCTTCTCCGGCTCCACGCGTGACTACGCCATCGCCGCCACCTATGGCGTCTTGACGTTGTCCATGCTCCTGGTGTTCACCACGATCTACCTGCGGGTTCTCCGCAGGCAGGGCGAGGAGGCCTGGTGACATGACCGCGACCGAGGCGGTAGTGCAGACCGAGTCCCGGCGCTCACCACCACGCCGCGGGGGGCCGCCGCAGCGCAGCGACGGACGGGCGCTGCGTCGCTCGCCGCTGGCCAGCGTCGGCTTGCACGCAGCGTTGATCATGGCGTCGTTCATCGCGATCTTCCCGATCTTCTGGGTGCTGGTCACCTCGTTCAAGCCCGACGAGAACGCGCTGGAAACCACCCCGAAACTGATCAACGAGCCCACCGTGAACAACTACAGCGAAGTGCTCGCGGGAGACTTCGGACCGTTTCTGACCTGGTTCGGCAACTCCCTGCTGATAGCGGGGCTGACCACTGTGATCGGAGTCTTCATATCCGCGACTACGGCCTACGCAGTGAGCCGCTTCCGGTTCCCTGGCCGGCGGTCGATGATGCTCTCGTTCCTCGTGATGCAGATGTTCCCGTTCGTGGTGCTGATCGTCCCGCTGTACAACCTGCTGCTGACGTTCGGGCTGCAGGGCAGTGTGATCGGGCTGGTGCTGGTGTACTGCACCACCGCGATTCCGTTCTGCACCTATCTGCTCAAGGGCTACTTCGACACGATCCCCATCGACATCGACGAGGCCGGCCGGGTCGATGGGCTGTCGCCGTTCGGCGTGTTCTGGCGGCTGATACTTCCGCTGGCCAGGCCCGGCATCGCGGTCACCGCGTTCTACGCGTTCCTCACCGCGTGGGGCGAGGTCGGCTTCGCCTCGGCGTTCTTGTCCGGCAACTCCGAGGGCAAGACGCTTGCCGTCGGCCTGCAGAGCTTCGTATCGCAGACCCAGGTCCTGTGGGGCCATCTCGCCGCCGCGTCCATCCTGATCGCGCTACCGGCGGTCGTGGTGTTCTACCTCGTGCAGCGTTCGCTGGTGTCGGGGCTCGCCGCCGGCGGGGTCAAGGGCTGAGTAAAGGTAGAGGGGAACGAGGCATCAGATGGCGCAGGTGGCATACCGCAAGGCGTCGCGGATCTTTCCTGGCAGTCCGCCGGTCCGCGCCGTCGACCAGCTGGATCTCGACATCGCCGACGGCGAGTTCCTCGTGCTGGTCGGACCGTCCGGCTCGGGGAAGTCGACCGCGCTGCGGATGCTCGCCGGGCTGGAGGACGTCGACGAGGGCAACATCGAGATCGCGGGCCAGGACGTCACCAACGTGCCGCCCAAGGGCCGCGACATCGCGATGGTGTTCCAGTCATACGCCCTCTACCCGCACATGACGGTCGCGCAGAACATGGGGTTCGCCCTCAAGCTGCGCGGCGTGTCCAAGGACCAGATCCAGTCCAAGGTGCAGGAGGCGGCCAAGCTGCTGGACCTGTCGGAGCTGCTGGACCGGCGGCCGAAGGCGCTGTCGGGCGGGCAGCGGCAGCGAGTGGCGATGGGGCGCGCGATCGTGCGTGAGCCCAGCGTGTTCCTGATGGACGAGCCGCTGTCCAACCTCGACGCCAAGCTGCGGGTCGAGACGCGGGCGAACATCGCCAGCCTGCAGCGCCGGCTGCGCACCACGACGGTCTACGTCACCCACGACCAGGTCGAGGCCATGACCATGGGTGACAGGGTGGCGGTGCTGGAGTCCGGCCTGCTCAAGCAGGTCGGCACGCCCGCCGAGCTGTACGAGCGGCCACGGAACGCCTTCGTCGCCGGCTTCATCGGCTCCCCCGCGATGAACCTCAAGACGGTGCCGCTGACCGCGGACGGCGCGAAGCTCGACGGGCTCACCGTGCCGCTGCCACGGGAGGTCCTCGACGTTGCGGCCGAGCAGGGGCTGTCCAGCGTGATCGTGGGCATTCGCCCGGAGTCGTTGCGCGTCGCGAGCGAGGGCGAGAACGGCATGGAACTTGTGGTCGAGCTCGTCGAGGAGCTCGGTGCGGACGCGTTCGTCTACGGCACCGTGCGCATCGCCGGTGACTCGCAACGGTTCACCGTCAGGGTCGAGGGGCGCTCCTCGCCCAAGCTCGCCGAGACGGTGAAGGTGACCGTGCGCGACTCGGACGATCTGCACGCGTTCAGCCCGGAGACCGGCGAGCGGCTCGGCTGAGCTAGCCAGCGCGCACCTCATGTGCGCGTCCTTCATGTGCGCGCGTACCCCATCAAGGCCTCGCGAGCCGGACAGCCATCGGACCGGCCTGGTTCACCTTGCCGTCTCCTCGATCACGCATCGTCTACGGCGGACTACCCGATCGGGTGATGTGCAACAAGCTCGAGGATGCTGGAGATCACTGATGAGCAATGGCCTATCGCGCCGGGACTTCCTGCAGCGCAGCGCGGCGGCAGGCGCCGGAGTCCTGTTGATCGGCACCACCGAGATGCTGCTGACCACCCCCACGGCCGCCGCGGCACCCCAGCAGGTGGGCTACGGGGCGCTGATCCCCGACCCGAACAAGCGCCTGGCCCTGCCGGAGGGATTCAAGTACACGATCGTCACCCAAGCCGGTGTCACGAAGCTGGACACCGGCCAACCAACCCCGCGCAACCACGACGGCACCGGCGCGTTTCGCTCGCGTGGCGGCGGCACCGTCCTGGTCAACAACCATGAGATCCGGGACCCGTTCGGAACCGAGCTGTCTGTGCCGCACCTCGACGGTCTCACCTACGACGCTGGCGCCGCGGGCGGGTGCACCGTCATCGAGGCAGATCGCGACGGCGGCCGACGCTCCGAATACGTCGGCATCGCCGGCACCGCCACCAACTGCGCCGGCGGCGTGACGCCCTGGAACACCTGGCTGACCTGCGAGGAGATCGACGCGCTCGCCGGTGTAGACGGGTTCCAGAAGGACCATGGCTATGTCTTCGAAGTCGACCCGTTCGACCGCGGCGCCAACAAGGACCCCAAGCCGATCAAGGCGCTCGGCCGCTTCGAGCACGAAGCTGTGGTCGTCGACCCGCACCGCGGCGACCTGTACCTCACCGAGGACGCGGCGAGCCCGAACGGCCTGCTCTACCGCTGGAAGGCACCAAAAGGCTTCCGGACGCGCACGGGTTGCCTGCAGAGGCTCGGACCCACCGAGGGTGTGCTCGCAGCCATGAAGGCCACCGACGGCGCCGGCGTGTACGTCGACGACCTCTCGCGTGCCACGAAGGTCGGCACCACCTACAAGATCGAGTGGGTGCCGGTTCCCGACCGGGACGGCCGGACGACGGCCACCCGCAAGCAGTTCGCCGCCGCCGGCGACGTCACCCGCGCCCGCAAGCTCGAGGGTGCCTGGTGGGGCGGGCAGGGAGCGTTCATCGTCTGCAGCTTCGCGCGGGCCGAGAGCCCGGTCGTGCACGACGGGCAGGTCTGGTTCTACGACCCGCGCCGCTCGACCCTGACCCTGAGGCTGCTGCTCGCGAAGAACCCCGACCCGCCCGCCGACGGCGCGTTCGACGGGCCGGACAACATCACCGTCTCGCCCTACGGTGGGGTGATCCTCGCCGAGGACGGCGAGGGCATCCAACACCTCGTCGGTGCCACCGACAGCGGCGCGACGTTCCCGGTCGCGCGCAACGATTTCACCGACGCCACCAAGAACGTCGAGTTCACCGGCCCGGTCTACTCGCCCGACAAGAAGATCCTGTTCGCCAACATCCAGGAGCCGGGGTACATGTTCGCGATCACCGGGCCGTGGCGGCGCCAGCGATAGGCAGGCTCAGGTCGGCAGGTGGGCGAGCAGTGCGCTGGTGCGGTGCACGAACGTGTCCAGTAGCTGGGGGCCGACGACGATCGCTCCTGCGCTGTCGTGGTCCATGGTGATCAGGCCGGCGAGGTCGTCGTAGCCGTCGACGGCGGGGGCGCCGGAGATCCCGGGACCGAGCAGGACGTGCGCGACGAAGTCGGCGCTGTCGTGTGAGGTCACCGGGCCGCTGGTCAGGTGCCACCGGCCGTTGGGGTAGCCGCCGACCGTGACCAGCTCGCCGTCGGTGATGGGCAGCGCGCGGATGGGCAGCGTCAGGGCCGCGAGGCCCGGGACGGCGAGCCCAGTCGAACGGGTTGGACTCCGACGGCCGTGGCCCTCGCCAGGTCGCCGGCCACGTTGTCGGGGTCCAGGTGCGGATAGACCGGAGCCGCAGCGATCATGCGCCGGTACTCGGCTTCGTCGAGGGAACCGCCGCCGCTCACGTCGAGCAGGTAGCCGGCACCGCGGACGTTGCGCACCAGGTCCCGTCGCGGCCAAAGCGATGCGATCTTCGTGCGCACCTCGGTCACCAGCAGCCGCAGGGTGGCAAAGCTGGCGCCGTCGGGGCCCCACGGCTTCGACGAGCTGGCCGTGGGTGCGCAGCTCCCCGGCATGGCTCACCAGCTCCGCCACCAGGGCGAACTCCTTCGGGCCGAGATCGAGCCTGGTCCCGTCGACGGTCACCACATGGCGCGTGACGTCCACCCGGATCGGCCCGGCTGTCCGCACGGCACGGACGCCGGTCGGGACCGGCCGCTCGGGATCGAACCGGTAACCGACGCCGGCCACGGTGACCACCAGGCGCGGTTGTGCCGGGTTCAGCTCGATCGCCGCACGAAGCAGCCAGACCCGCCGGGCGATCTCGCCGTGGTCACCGGGGCCGCCGCGGCCCGGCCGCAGCAGGCTAGTGGCGAGCTGCTGATGGGTGAGCACCTGGCCGGGACGGCTGACCAGCTCGACCAGCAGGTCGAACACCTTCGGCCGCAACGGCACCGCAGCCCCCGCAACGTGAGGCTGCGATGCGTACGGTCCAGCTGGACCGGCGGCGCGGAGAGCGTCGCCGGCGCGTCCGGCGCGACGGGTTGCTCCCGGAACCGGTAGCCCTCGCCGCGGACTACCTCTAGGTGTCGTTCGGTGCCCGGTTCGGCGGCCCGCAGCGCGTGGCGTAACACCAGGACGTGTTGCCGCAGCGCTTCGACGGGGTCGTGCTCGGTCTCGCGGAGCACGGCGCCGAGCTGGTCGTGAGTCCGCACTGCGCCGGGCCGGCGCACCAACTCGGCCAGCAGGTCGAAGTCCATCGCCCGCAGCGCTACCTCGACCGCAGAGACGGTCAGCATCCTGCCGGACATGTCCATCCCTTGACGATCAGCGATCGCAGCCCTTAGCCTCGGCAGCGGCTCTTGACCTGGTCAAAGGTCGCTCCGCGAGGTAGTACAGGGATGCTGCCGCTGCGCATCGTTGCGACGTCCTCGCGGAGACCGTACTGACGCTGACAGCGCGCGTCGGCGGGCTCGTCCAGACCTGGCTTTCCTCTGCCTTCGGATGTGGAGCGACCGTCATGCAGCGTCACCTTCGTCGTATCGGCACCGCCATCGCCGACGCCTGGAGCTACGCGATCCACGCCGCTGAGGTGGTCCGCGAGAAGGTGCCGCGCAGGGTCGCCTGGTTGGGTACGGCCGCGGCAGGCACCTTCGTCGCGTTGGTCTTCGCCCTCGCCGTGGTGAACAACGCGACGAACGGATCGCAGACGACGCAGCTGCCGCGGACCACCAGCCCCGCGCTGCCGGTCCCGCAGGCGCCACC
>JACDBJ010000374.1 GCA_013695005.1 Pseudonocardiales bacterium | reverse complement strand
AGACGTTCAGCTACGCCCCGGTCGGCGACGGCGTCCCGATCGTGCTCACCGAAGGCGGTGTGCCGCGCTCCCCCACCGACGTGGTGCTGGCGCCGACGAGCGCGCGCGAGCTGGGCGCGGCGATCGGCTCGTCGGTCACGATCACCGGCGACGGCGAAACCCGGACGCTGCGCGTCGTCGGGCTCGGATTCGCACCGGAGGCCACCGGCGACTACGGCGAGGGCGCCTGGGTCACCGCAGGCGGGTACGACACGCTGTTCCGCGGTTTCGAGGGCCACGGCAGCACCTACGCCTGGCGCGAGGGCGTGGACCCGCCGAGGCGACGGTCCGGCTACAGGAGTCGCTCCGGACGATCCCTGGCGGCGAGGCCGCCGGTGTCTACCCGGTGGCAGATCCGCAGCGTCTCGGCGAGATCCGCAACGTGCAGATGCTCCCTGTGCTGCTCGGCGGGTTCCTCGCGCTGCTCGCGATCGGTGCGGTCGGGCACGCGCTGGCCACTGCGGTGCGGCGCCGCCGCCACGACGTCGCGGTGCTGCGCGCCGTGGGCATGACCAGACGGCAGTGCCGCGGGGTCGTGTTCACCCAGGCCACGCTGCTGGCAGCCATCGGGTTGCTCTTCGGCGTGCCACTGGGCATCGCGTTGGGCCGCACCGTCTGGCGGCTGATCGCCGAGAACACGCCGCTGGTCTACCAACCGCCCGCCGCCGCGCTTGCCCTACTGCTGGTCGTGCTCGCCGCGTTCGTGCTGGCCAACCTCCTGGCGGCATGGCCGAGCCGGCGCGCGGTGCGGCTTCCGGTCAACCAGATCCTGCGTGCGGAGAGCTGATGAGCTTCAGCGAGGCAGATTTCTGCTCGGCCGATAGAATGCGGGGATGAGGACGACACTCCAACTCGACGACGCGCTGGTCACCGAGGCCAAGATTCTTGCCGCGCGAACCGGCCGGACCCTCAGCCAGGTGATCGAGGACGCCCTCCGGCAGACCATGGTGCCTCGCCCCCGAGAAGGCCGGATGCCGATCGTGCTCCCGACAAGCCCGGGCCGACCGCAGGTCGGCGTCGAGATCGACAACGGCGTCGCCCTGCGCGACATCATGGACGGCGTTCGTGATCCTGTGTGACGTCAACGTGTTCGTCTACGCGCACAAGCAAGGCGCGCCACGCCATGCCGACTGGCGAGCATGGCTACAGAACGTGCTGGAGGCCGACGAACCGTTCGGCGTCTCGGACCTGGTTCTCAGCAGCTTCCTGCGGGTCGTCACCCATCCACGGATCTTCGATCAGCCCACGCCCTGGTCCGACGCGCGCGCCTTCGTCGCCGCCGTGCGCTCGGCGGAGAACGCCACACCGATCTCTCCCGGACCGCGACACTGGCGGATCTTCCTGGAGCTGGCCGACGCGGCCGGTGCACTCGGCAACGCCCTCCCCGATGCGTACCTGGCCGCCCTGGCCATCGAATCGGGATCCGAGTGGATCACCGTTGATCGCGGCTTCGGCCGGTTCCCGGGTCTGCGCTGGCGGCACCCCTTGGGCGAAGCCTCCGCCTGACCTGCAACCGGGCACGACGGCGGGATGCCAGCACCCGGCAAAGGGCCGTCCCAGCACCCTTGGGGCCGGCACCGGCGATGGGGTCCAATGCTCGGGTGGCTAGCGACGTGGCGGTGCTGCGGGCGCTGGGGATGACCCGCCGGCAGTCCCGGGAGGTCGTGGTCACTCAAGCCACCGTGCTCGCGGCCGTCGGGCTGCTCCTGGGCATCTCGCTCGGCCTTGCCCTCGGCCGGACGTTGTGGCGGGTAGTCGCCGAGAGCACGCCCATGCAGTACGTGCCGCCGGTGGCGTTCTGGGCGCTGGTGCTCATCGTGCCTCTGGCTCTCGCGGTGGCGTTGCTGCTCGCATCCGTACCCGGCAGGCGCGCCGCACGGCTGCCCGTCAACCAGATCCTTCGGGCGGAGTGAGCGTGATGGCGCTGATCTTCACCTGGATGCGGATCGAGCTGCGGCGGCGGTGGCGCTCGCTGGTCGTGCTCGCGCTGCTCGTTGCGATCAGCAGCGGGACGGTGTTCACCGCCCTCGCCGGAGCCCGGCGGGCGGCGAGCGCGATCGACCGACTGCAGGCACAGACGCTGCCTGCCGACGCCATCGTCACGCCCTTCGAGCCGCACTTCGACTGGGACATCGTTCGGGCATTGCCGCAGGTGGAAGCATTGGCCACCTACTCGAACACCCCGAACCTGGTCGAGGGCATCGCCGACGAGGACGTCACCGCGTTCGCCCCGGCCGACTCGGCCGCGTTTGACACCATCGAGCGGCCGGTCGTACTTGCCGGGCGGCTCGCCGACCCGGCACGGGCTGACGAGGCGGTCGTGACCCCGAAGTTCGTGGAGAGCTTCGGCCGCGGCATCGGCGACACCGCCACGGTCCGCCTGAACTCGCCGGAGACCTACGACGCGATCAGCCGTGCCCAGAGAGCGGCGCCGGCCGAGCCGGACGGCCCAACTGTCGTGACGCGGATCGTGGGGGTCATCCGAACTCCCGGACTACCCGACGAGCTCTCCGGCCACGGCAGGTTCGTCCCGTCAGCGGGGCTCTTCGCGCAGTACCGGGGCAGCTTCCTCGGGGCGTCCGGCGCCGGTTTCGTCGACGCAGCCGTCCGGCTGCGAAATGGGGACGCGGACCTCCCCGCCTTCCAGGCCGAGCTGGCGCGGGCCACCGGGCGCCCGGACATCGGCGTCCAGGCCATCTCCGAACGCACCAACCATCTTCGTGACGTGCTCGGTTTCGAGACTGCCGGCCTGCTCGCCTTCGGGCTGGTTGCCCTGATCGCGGCGCTGTTCCTGATCGGGCAGTCGGCGGCGCGTTATACGGCGGCCGCTGTCGCCGATACCAAGATGCTGGGCGCGGTCGGCATGACGCCCCGCCAGGCAGTCGTCGCGGCGTCGGCCGGTCCGTTCCTCGCGGCTCTGGTCGGCACGTCGATCGGCGTGGGCGCCGCGATCGTGGCGTCGCGGTGGCTGCCGTTCGGCGCCGGCGCACTCGTCGAGCCGAACCCAGGCATCGACGCCGACTGGCTGGTGCTGGGCCTGGGCTGGCTGCTGGTGCCGGCGCTGGTGCTGGCCGGCTCCGCCACCGCCGCGACGGTGCTGCGGGTGGCGAGCCTGTCCAGGGCGTCCGCTCGCAGGTCGGCTATCGCCCTCACCGCCACCCGCGCCGGGCTGCCCGTCCCCGTGGTCGTCGGCGCCCGCTTCGCGCTGGAAGCCGGTCGTGGGCCCAGCGCCGTGCCGGTGCGACCGGCGTTGCTGGGCGCGGTGACCGGCGTACTGGGGGTCGTAGCGGCGCTGGTGCTGTCGGCCGGTGTCACCGATGCCGCCGAGCACCCGGAGCGGTTCGGTTTCACCGCGCAGATCGAGGCATTCCTCGGCTATGTCGGCGGCGAGGACGCCGGACCGGTGCAACCGGTCCTCGACGCGATGGCCGCCGACCCCGACGTCAGCGGTGTTCTCGACCTGCGCGCCGGGACCGCGAAGGTCGGCGACACCACGGTCACGGTTGGCAGCTACGCGACCGTCGGTGAGCCGGTGCCGGTGGTGATCGTCGCCGGTGGGATGCCCGCCAACGACGGCGAGACATTGCTCGGCACCGCGACGGCGCAGCGACTCGGCGTCGGTGTCGGGGACTCCGTGACGTTCACCGGCGACGCGGGAACCCAGGCCCTGCGAGTGTCCGGCATCGGGTTCGCACCGGTCGGTGCGGCTTACGAGGAGGGTGCCCTCGTCCTCGCCGGCGGGTACGACCGGCTCTTCAACGGCTTCGACTCCCACGGCGCTGTCCTCGCCTTGCGTCCGGGCGCCGACGCCGCCGCCGTCATCGCCAGACTGCAAGCAGCCACCGCCGCCGTTCAAGGTGGCCAGGCCGTCCCCTTGTATCCCTTGACACTGCCGCCACAGTTCACCGAGATCCAGGCGGTGCGGGCGCTTCCCCTGCTGCTCGGCGTGTTCCTTGCGGTGCTCGCCGTCGGTGCCGTCGGCCACGCCCTTGCGACCGCGGTCCGCCGCAGGCGCCACGACCTGGCCGTGCTCCGCGCGCTCGGGATGACCCGCGGGCAGGGCCGCGGCGTGGTGATCACACAGGCCAGCCTGCTCGCGGGTTTCGGCTTGCTGTTCGGCGTGCCGCTGGGCATCGCGCTGGGCCGTGTCATCTGGCGACTGATCGCCGACAACACTCCGCTGGCTTACGTCGCCCCTGGGACGGCGCTCGCGGTGCTGCTCGTCGTCCCGGCGGCGCTGCTGCTGGCCAACCTGCTCGCCGCGCTCCCCGGCCAACGAGCCGCACGACTACCCGTCCACCGGATACTCCGGGCAGAGTGAGGAAATCATGGACATGACCGTCAGCGCGCCGCCCCGATCCGGGGTGGCCAGAGTCGGTGCCGGCCCTCGCACCAGCATGCTGTCGACGGTGTTGGTGCTGCTCGCCGCGGCGGCGGCCATCGGGGTGGTGGTCGACGCGACGATGCGGCCGGACGGCATCCGGTCGGCGTCGGCCGCGCTGACCGTCGCGTGGG